>JBDOMX010001197.1:0-5033 GCA_039831615.1 Planctomycetaceae bacterium | reverse complement strand
AACGCTCTACGCGTGGCTGGACGAGCATCCTCAGTGTGTGATGTCGCAACCCAAGGAACCCATGTTTTTCAGCAGGTCTGAGTCGAAGTCAGGTCTCAAACGTTACGTGGAATGTTTCGCATCCGGTCCTGAGTGCGAGGACGTTCGGGTGATTGGTGAGGCGTCCACAACGTATCTTTCTTTTCCCCATGTGCCGTCGAGGATCGCTGGTCTCTTGGGCACAGATCTTAAATTCATATTTGTGCTCCGGAATCCGGCAGAACGCGCAGTGTCGGCATACTGGCACACGGCCAAACGATTTCATGAATTCCGTTCGCTCGACGAAGTTTTCATGATCGAAATGATTAGTCCCGGCGCTACTTTTGCTGCCGAGGATCAAGGCATACGTCTGGCCGAAGAAGCCGGGCAGATCGTTACGACGGGGTATGATACAAAGCTCGGTGATCGCCATTGGCAATTTCGCTACCTGCGCAACAGCTTCTACATCGATGATCTAAAGCGTTATGAAGGCACGTTCGGTCGGGATCAGCTTTTGGTTTTACTCACCGATGATCTCTCGACGAGACCAGTTGAAACATTTAGGAGGATCGCCAGTTTTCTGGGCATCGACGGTGACTCGATTCCGCTGTCCGTTGGTACTCGGCACAACGTAACAAAAGTGCCGTCTCGGAATACAGCAGCAAGGCTGCTGTTGCAGATGACCGAGCGGAGCCCACCGTTCCTCGCACGTCTACTGCGACGCGTACATAGTGCATTCAGGTCCAGTGCGCCCGCGGCGCCGGCTGTAGTTTCAGAAAGTCTTGGACGACTTTTTCGCGAACATAATGAGCAACTGTCAGAATATCTGAACCGAGATCTGTTGTCCTGGGCGACACCTTTATCGCTCACGCCGAGGTTGTCTCAGCACGGCATTTCCGATGCACAATAAACCAACGTGGAATGGCACAGACGTCGCTCAGTTGCAGGCCAGGCCACTTCGTTCATTTCTATGCATGTTCGTGACAGGCCGCGCGAGAGATTGCGTCGTGTCTTGTGCAGTGGCCTGCTTTCTGGCCGTGACATCCGGTGCGTCAATCCTTCTTCTTCTGCCAATGCTACAACTGTGTGGCATTAGTTCGGTGGACGAAGTCGCCAGTCCAGTAGAAAATGGGGTTCGTCACGCATTCCGCGTCTTTGGCGTGTCACCAACATTCAGCAGTGTCCTGCTTGTATTCGTGTTGCTGTCAGCAATTCAGGCTGTTTTGCTGTACGTGCAGGCGATCATTGACGGCAAGCTGAAACACGGTTTCAGCCGGACACTGCGTGTGGAACTGTATTCGGCGATGAATCTGGCTACATGGGAATCACAGGCAGGCACGCGGACGGCGGATGTGGCACACGCTTTGTCTGTCGAAGTCGACCGGATTCAGGGGGGAGTTGCCTCTTTGCTGGCGCTGGCTAGCGGCATCGTTCTTGTGTCGGCGTTCGCTGTAGTATCGATGGCCGTCGCTCCCGGCATGTCACTTCTGGCAATTATTGGTTGTACTTTGTTCTGGCCGCTTTTGCTGTATCCCAACAGGCTGGCGAAGCGTTCCGGTAGTCGGCTGACGCAACGGGCGCGAGGATTCTACCGTCAGGTGCTGGATCAACTGGGGGGGCTTAAAGAATCGAAACTGCTTTCTGCAGAGGAACGTCACATTTTGCTCTTCCACAAGCTTGCCGGTGACATCCGGACGGCCGGAATGGAATTTGAACGAGCAAAGGGAGCAACCAATTTCGTATTCTCGTTTTGCGCTGGAGTCTCGTTGTGCATTATGCTGTATGTTGGCACTGAGTATTTAAGAACACCTGCAGTCGACCTGCTTGTGTTGGTCGTAGTTTTTTCTCGACTCATTCCCAAGCTCAATTCCGTGCAGGCCGAATACCAACGGGTGATTCAGGCATTGCCAGCTTTCACTACCGTCTGTTTATTGCAGCAGAAGTACCAGGCCGCAACGGAGTCTGCGCAAACCGTACCGGGGCCACTTGTTGTCAGAGACGGAATTACACTGCAGAATGTTCACTTCCGATATGGAAATGCTCAGCGTTCCTGGGCACTGTATGGGGTGGACTTGGCAATCCCGGCTCAAAAGACCACTGCCATCATAGGGGCGTCAGGAGCTGGCAAGAGCACCATTGCGGATGTGTTACTTGGTCTTTTGGTTCCCCAGTCAGGCGACGTCCTGGTCGATGGTCGAACGTTGAACAGAGGAATGCTCAACGCGTGGCGAAATACCGTGGGCTACGTACCTCAGGAACCCTTTCTTCTGAATGACACGATAAAAGAAAATCTTCTGTGGGGGAAACCGGACGCGACTGATTTCGAACTTGAGGAAGCGTTGCGACTTTCGGCAATGGAACGGGTTGTCGCCGAACTGCCGGCTGGGCTCGAAACGGTCGTTGGTGACCGCGGCGTTAATTTGTCCGGTGGCGAACGCCAGCGTATCACTCTGGCGCGAGCCATGCTGCGTCGTCCGTCCGTACTTGTCCTGGACGAGGCGACCAGTTCACTCGACGCAGAAAATCAGACAAAGATCATGGCGTCGTTAAGAAGCCTTCATGGCAGTGTGACTGTGATTTTGATTGCGCATCGCATGTCTACAATCCACGAGGCGGATCAGATTGTGATACTCGACAACGGTCGTGTCGTGGGGCAGGGCAAGTACGATGAGCTGTGTGCGACAAGTGATCGTTTTCGGAGATTGATCAATAAGGAACTGTTATCCATCGCGTCGTAAGGTGGCTAATGCCGTTCGAGGTGAAGGAGCACGGGAGTATTCGGAATACCGAAGTGAGAAGGGAACAAGGATGTTGACACAGGAAAAATCGAGGCTACTCGGCGTAAGCCCGTCTGCATACGTTGCGAAGGCCGCTGAATCCACTGGCAAATGGTGGTATGACCGGTACCCCGCCTGGAGTGCCGTGTACGCACAAATGACGAAGGATCGAAACGAAGGCGTCGAACGCCTTGTGTCCGGGGGTAAGCGGTTACTCGATCTCGGATGTGGTTTCGGGGATATTCTTTACGTGTTGCGGGACCGATATCAGGAGAAACATGGAGCTGATCCGGCGCCAGTGATGGTTGAGAAAACGCTTGACAATTTGAAACGGTATCAACTAGTTGATGGATACTTCGTGCGCCAAGCTGTTGCTGAATCAATACCATATGAATCAGACACCTTCGATACAGTGACGATGCTTGATGTGTTTGAGCATGTAGCCCCTGATGCTCGTATGACAGCGCTTGCAGAAGTCCGTCGAGTGCTGAAACCGGGAGGTGAATTGATTCTCGCGACGCCGTCGCGACACATCCTTCGCTTCTGGAATGTCGTCAATAATATCCTGAGTTTACCACCGAGGTTGCTTCGCCGGGAGCCGCTTCGAATCTGGCGATTCGTAAAAAAGGACTTCACTGAAGAATTTTGCAGCAGACGTGAACTGGCGACGGCCATTGAACAGGCACAGCTTGAATTGAAGCATTTTGAACGCGTTTCATTCTACCCCGCACCGGAGACCATTGGCGTTCTCGCTCCGTGGTTACATCACAGCTATCGAATTCCATTCGTGCATCGCCTAATCGCCGCCTTGTTTCGCCTGATTTCCGGGTTCAGGATTCTGAACCAAAAAATGCTGATTCGGTGTACAAAATAGTTCTTCAACAATGCAGATGTCCTCGTCCAATCATACTGACTTTCTGTCAACCGGTAATTACGTTGACGTCGCAAGACAGCTGTTGGTTCGCAATTCGGTGTACTGAAATGAACGACGCACCCCACGAAGTTCCGTGAATCAAAATCGTGTCTGCCACGTCACACAAAAAACGCTGCGTGGCGACCGAGCAGCCGAGTGCCTGACTTGGGTTGCGGGGTTGGAACGCAATTGAATCGAAATTCCAGTGACGATTTTTAATCGCGAGTGTCACTCACGAAGAGGCGAGCGAACGATGTGAACACTTATATCCAGACCACTGCCGGATGGCAGATGACGCAGGTGAACGGAATGACTTTTGGAACTACATTTACCTGACGATTTGCGCTGCTATATTTGTTTAGCACTGATGTCACGCGGGTAAACCTTCAGGAACTGGCGTCACTGTGGACTTGGAAGATTCTGAGCGCTGTGGAATGTGATCGTGTGCTGAAAAGAGTTGCCATACAACCGTCAAAGCCCAATCATTTATAAGCATGGAATGTCGTCTGAGTCAGCAGGTTTATTGAGTTGTCATGATACAACGGGCTGGATTAAAGCACCTTTTCCCGTCTTGAATGTGTCTGAACCAAATCACACTGACGTGTATCGCCCGCTCCAATGCGACGGCTAAGGCTCTGCGGACGTTTCAGGTGGCCGCTTATTCGTCATCAGACGCCCGGTGAGAAGTACCGCACACAGCTGCGTCTTGCAGATGCGAGTTCGAAAATGACACAACTTACAGTAACCAATCGCTTGTGCTCGCGAACGACACAACCGTGCGGCACCCCGTCGCTCGACACGAATTCAGCGTGTGATGCTCCGGCTGCTGCTGATGGTCGTTGCCTTGGTCGTTGTAATTGCGGGCACGGAATTCATTCTGCAGATTGTCAGCGATCGGGATCAGTACTTTCCCCACTACCCGAACACCGTCCAGAACTTTTACCCATCAAATGAGATTACCCCGGGCGTCACGGGCATTTCTCGCGTCACCATAAACTCCCATGGAACGCGCGGTCCGGAACTGGCAGGTCAGAAAACGCGTATTCTTGCCGTCGGCGGAAGCACGACGATCTGTAATATCGTGGATGATCGTGAGGCGTGGCCCTCTTTGCTGATGGAGTACCTGAATGAAGCTCCGAAAAATGAGGGTGGCGTATGGGTTACAAATAGCGGGATATGCGGCACGCATTCCGAACATCATCTGATGCACGCCACGTATTTGCTGCCAAGGCTTCCGCGCATCGACTACATGGTCGTTTACGCGGGCATAAACGATCTTGGATACTGGCTCCACAACAAGAAATTCGACCGACGATATCTCGACG
>JBDOMX010000397.1:0-5047 GCA_039831615.1 Planctomycetaceae bacterium | reverse complement strand
GACCTTGTCGTTCAGCTCAATGCCATGGCCCTCGGCGGCGGCCTGGGTGGCGGACTCGGTGGACAGGGACTGGGTGGCGGTGGTGGCCAGTTCAGCGTCGCTCCGCTTCTCACTCCATAGCCACCATTTGTGGATTAGTCCGATTATTCGGGCTGACCCTCCATTGCTCACCTCAACGTCCTCGTCAGCGGCATGACCGGGAGCAATGCCAGGAATCGGCAGAATCGGGTACATTCCCGTGGCCTGCCAATCCGGCGTGAACTTGTGCGAATCCGGGGCCGATAACCCATCTGTGGTTTGGATTCCCCATGAATTGGCGGAGAATCCCTGTTCGGCTGTTGACCCAGGCGTAGAATCCGCGTTTCCACTTGCGGTTCTTCCCAGGTTCACTCCATTCTGCAGCCATCGTTTCTGGCTGTTCTCGTGACCGCTACCGCGGAGACTCGAAATGCTTTCGAGGTTTTCTGGATTTGTTTGTCTGGTTTCTGGATTTGCTGTGGCGCTTTCGGGTGTCGCATTCGCTCAGGTGGCGGGTCCCGCTGCTCCGGTGAAATGACACACAATCCGTCATCGTCCGTGCGGTCGGCAAACCGCCCGGCGACGACACGGTAGTTGCGCGTACGACCGATTCGTTCCTGACGGAAGCCAAAGAATTCCATGTCCGCCCGCGCCACGGGCTTTCCCGTTGCCGCATCTGCGACGAAGTAGAGGGTGCCATCTTCGACATGTTTTTTTGTAATCGCTGTATCGGCGACCCACAGCACAATGCTCGAAGTGTTGCCGTCTCTCATCTTTGCTTCGACCCACCAGGCTCCTGCCTGCTGAAGTGGAGTCGTCACTGATTTCCGGCCGTCAAAATGACCTTCCGGCGGCTCCAGTTCTATCTCCCATTCGGCCACCGCCTGGCCGAGGTACTTTTTCTGATTCTCGTTGATCAGGCGATAGCCCACGTTCTGAATCTGAAGTTCATTATGGTCCAGCCGGGCGGGCCGACTTTCGAGGTAACGACGCGTGTCCGTCAGCAGCTGTTCGATGTCGACGGGCCGAGCCGTGAACGTGACATGAGCACCGTTCCGGAAACGGACGTCGACGACCGCCCCCTGATCGGCTGCCTGTGTCCGAGCAGATTCAAACTGAATCCAGCTGCCTTCGATTTGCTGAATGCGTTCCCGCAGTTGCTGGCGTTCGTTGGGCTGGCGAGCCAGTTCGAGGGCGCTGCGGAGCAGATCAGCGGCACGCGGGTATTGATGACGATTCATGCGAACCTGAGTCATCATGTCAATCGCACGTCTCTGGCTGCCGTCCTGTCGGTCAATGACCTTTTTGATCACAGCGATGTGATTGAATTCCTCGGGCAGGGTGAGCTTCCGATCTCCCGTGGCCAGCCGTGCCATAGTTTCGGAATCGTCCAGCGTGTGCAGGGTCAGGCCTTGCACCGGTTGATCACCGTCTGACGGCGCGAGCGGGGGATGACCTTGAAACTGCTGCTGGACTCCGAATTGCGACTGCAGGAACTGTGCCCATTGCAGATCAACATCATTCTGCTGACTCGGATCGACAACACTCACCTGATTCATCGCCCAGCGCCAGCGTTCGCCATCGGACTTTGCCGCATCCCACGAGTCGGGAAGATAAAACAGGATCGGATCGCCATGCTCATCGACCGGGGCGCCAGGCTGCGTATGCCCTGCATGCCTCCAGCGATAATTTTGTGCGACTTCCTCGTAATCCGGCAGCGTGGTCAGGTCCGTGAGATCCTGCAGTCGCCACGACTCGGAGAATCTTTGTTCACCGACAATGTTCGCCAGCATGGAATAGACGTTTGCTCTGGCAGCAGCGTGTGCAACGTCCGCCTGATCGATCAGGCCAGAAGCCTGCAATAACAGCTGCAGCGATCGAACACGATCTCGTGCCTGTGCCGACGCGTACTGCCCGCCGCCACGGTGATGTCCCCGTTCGAATGTTCCACCAATGACAAAACCGTTGTGGTCGATATTTTTTCCGAGCAGCTGAGCTGCCGCAGTGAGCATCTGCCAGTCATCGGAATGAACATCGACTGCCGTCTCAAGAAGTTCGTCGGATTCATTGACTCGATTAAGCTGCTGGAGACAGGTCATCGCGTTTCTAAGGTCTCCCGCACCGGCTTGCCCAACATTCTCAGGGTCTTCGATCAGCGCACGATACAGCGGCAGGGCCTCTGCGAAGTTGCCGTCTTTGAGCAATTGTGCGGCTCGATCGCGTGACTCAGTTAAACTCTGGACGGCCATTGTTCCGGGCAATCGCTGAAGGACGACGGCAAGCAACAGAATTGCAGGAATGCCCGCACTGAACCAAGATTTTCGCATCGAAGCGATCCCCGCAGCAAACAACGACAAGATTCCACTGACGACTCCCAAACGGTTACAGTCGCCAACGGTCCGTAACGGTTCAGACTAATTGTCGACATTCGCAACGATTTGGCAATTCGCACCAACGAGTCTGGCGGCAGTGATAAGCGCCGGACGCCCGGCGAACTGCCCTGCCGACCGTGGTCGGTGGCGAGCCCAAAAATACAACGCGGCAGTCGGCTCTATTTCAGAAACGCGATCGCCCCCATCACGGCAATCACGGTCCCGATGAGCACCAACAGACAGACCGTCTTCCAAGGTGGTGACCAGGACGTCAGCTGTTGTGGTACGTCACGTGAGTGATCATTTTCCGGAGTGTCCAACAGCTCATCCACGATCGATCGACCGGATTGCCCAGGCGCGGAACGATCAGCCACCACGACCATATTGTCGCCCGAGTCCTCAAGCAGGATTCCTCCCAGGCGTCCCTGAAATTCTCGTGCGGTGGCGGGAAATCGGTCAGCCGCGTCGTCCGCCAGGTCTGCCATCAGATCCCACCAATGCTGCGGGACCTTAGAAGATTCCCCCGAATTGCAGGTGTTCGCTGATGCCAGCTTGTTCAGCAGTGCGGCCAGTGACCGCAGGTCGGCTCGATACTGAGCATTCAGATTCCCTGCGGATTCGGGGTCTTTGGCGGCCAACACCCAGCGAGCAACACCGGTGTCCACCAGCGACACCCGCAGCTGTTCTGATATTCTGAATCGATCACTGTCCAGCCCGCCGTGCGCAATTCCAAGATTGTGCAGGTGCTGGATCACGGAAGCCGCCTGCCAGCCCAGATCGGCCGACTCATCCCACGTCGACGCATGTGACGACAGGTAATCGTCCATGGTGAGTCCGGACGGCAGCTCAGTAGACACATAAACAATTCCGTCGTCATCACCCGATTCCTGCAGTTGCGGCAGGCCATCGTGCTGCAGCTGACGGAACAATTCGACATCTCGTCGCCATGCTGATCGGAAGTCAGCATTGGCGGAAATCTCCGGAGTGAACACCAGCAACCGGCACTCTGCCTCGTGACCATTCACGGCACGGAAAGAAACCCAGTCGGGTGATTCGATGTCCTGAACCAGGTCAGAATAGTCGTCCAGCGACATTGATTTCACCGGCAGTTGCTTGAACAGACGATGGCGCAAGCCGTACAGAAACTAGCTGTCGACCGTCGACACGGACCCTCTTATGTGAAATCGGACGGGTTGCCGAACAGACCTTTGCCACCTTTGCTCTCGCTGTTGCCACCGCGAAGATGAGGATTCGGCTTACGGGGTGCAGTCGGCTTCCGATCTTCCACGGCCGGTGCATCGGGTTGTTTTTCGAGTGCCTTCACCGAGAGAGAGATGCGTTTGCGTTTGGGGTCGACTTCAATGACCTGAAAGTCACGATCCTCACCCATACTCAGCACGTCATTCACTCTTCCGACTCGTCGCCAGGCAAGTTCGCTGATATGGACGAGACCTTCGATCCCAGGTTCCAGTTCAACAAAAGCTCCGAACTCCGCAATTCGAGTGACCTTGCCGGAGACGATTCGCTCCGGAGCGTAACGTTCTGTCGCCGACAGCCAGGGATTTTGAATCAGCTGCTTCATTCCCAGACTGACCCGCTGACGATCAGCATCCAGTTTCAGAATTTTGACCTGAATTGTCTGTCCCACACTGACCGCTTCGTTCGGATGATTAATCCGAGACCATGCCATTTCGCCGATGTGCAGGAAACCATCCATCGGTCCCAGATTCACAAATGCTCCGTAGTCCTTGATCGTCTTCACGACTCCTTCGTGGTCCTGGCCCACTTCCAGCGAAGCCCAGAAGTCACCCTGCTGGCTTTCACGTTCCGCCTGCAGCAGGACTCGCCGGCTTAATACCAGGTTGCGCTTCTTCTTATTGACTTCGGTAATCTGAGCAGACAGCTTTTGTCCAACGTACGTTTCGAGATCGGCGACGTAACCGAGATCGACCTGGCTGGCAGGCATGAATCCCTTGAGAGTGCTGACGGTCACCTGCAATCCGCCTTTGTTTGTGCCGGCAACCATGCAGTCGACAACCTGCCCCACCGCCAGCGCATCCCAGTTCCCGCCTGCCTTATGGCGGCCCTGCGGGATTCGGGCTTTAAACAATCCGTCTTCATCGACCGAGTCAAGAATCACCGTGAGTTCGTCGCCGACCGAAGGCTGCTTGTTCTCTGCGAACTGTCGAAGTGGAACGACAACGCCGCTGCGCACACCCGCGTCGATAAAAACGTTTTCTCCGTGAATCTGCTGCACAGTCCCTTTGAGTTGAGAGCCTGGTCCGAGTTCCTCGACCAACGGAGCTTCATCATCCTCTGCTTCGACACCCACGACCGGTGCTGTTTCCACCGGTGCGGACGTGTCGGCTGTCATCGCCGCTGCGATTTGAGCTTCCAGCGACGCGTCAAGCTCTCCATCTGTGGGGATCTCAACCGGAGGACCTCCCTGAGAACGCTCCTGTCGTGGCTTTCCGCCGTCCGAACTGCCTACTGCCTGATCGTCAGCATGCGAGGTGAGTTTTTCACGAATCCGCGCGCCGACGTCCGTCCTCGGGCTGTCGGACACTGGGGCAGCAGTCTCCGCTGAGGCCGCGGAAGGAGGCGAAGTATTTTCGCTGGCGATGACATCGGTGACAACCGGCACTGTCCCCGCCGAC
>JBDOMX010000318.1:0-5053 GCA_039831615.1 Planctomycetaceae bacterium | reverse complement strand
ATCGTCGCGAATGTGTCGCCCGCCGATCGTCATGCTGTTGTTCCCGACATGCAGGATCGGGAACTTTTGACGGCCACGTTGTTTCTCGATCGGCCCCAACGTCCAGAGGGCCGGCTGAGGATGATCGACATCGGCTTGCACACCGTGACGGGCTGTGAACGTGCCGACAAAGTTTCTATCGGCAGCGAGTGAAGCCAGTTCATTGCGTGTGAAGGACTTTCGATCACCCGTCTTCACCACGTAGCGACCGCCCATAAAACCGGAGTCGAACTGCAACGCAACTGGTTTGGATTTCGTGTCGTCGAGGAGCACGCCCTCCGCTTCCAATACGATCGCACCTTCACGAGCGGACTGTTCCAAGGCGGTCAACAAATTATTGGTCAATTCGTCCTTGGCAGACGCCTGACTCAGCGTCACCTGTCGGCCGAAAGATCCGGAGACTCCCGTGCTGCCTTCCACCACCATGTCCCACACGGGGTCGAAGCGACGACGGCTTCCCCAGGAGAATTGCCACACCGAGCGTTCGGGGATGCCGCGTTCAGCCACTCTGCGGTAGAAGTCAAAATCGATGATGTTCAGCCGCCCCTGAGGCAGGATCAGAAATCGATCGTTCGCACCACGCCAGGTGGGGGCGTCCATTCCCGTGCCGGGTGTATTCGTGCTGACGAAGAACGGCATACGATGGCAATTGCCACAGACATTGGGCCTGCGCTTGCTGGGGTCGAGGTCGCCGGAGACATGAAACAACTCGAATCCTGTCTTCGCGGCACTGGAAAGGACATTGTCATACGCGCGCTTCTGTGCGGGGGGATAGGGGACGCTAAGCAAGAAGATCGCCATTTCGTCGCGTTCGGACGCCGTCAACTTGCCGACTTTGCCTTCATCGTTGATCGACTTGTCACCTTCCAGATGCATGGTGGAAGCGAGGCCACCGTCGATGACATGCCGCGTGGTGCTGGCGGGGTCGTTGATGTCGCTGTTGGGTGGCACATGCCGACGTATGCTGGCCGAGTTGATACCGCCGTACGGGTCGCCTGGTACGCCGTCCCAATGAAACGGAGCCGTGTCCCGCAGGCCACGAATCGGCATCGTGGAACGGGGCATGATCTGATTACCGCCGGTAACGATCGGCGTCTTGATAACCCACAGCAACTGGTCGGTGTGACCGTCGGGGTGACAGCTTGCGCAGGAGAACGTGCCCGTTGTCGAAGCATCGGCGTCGTTGAACCAGGTACGTCCGAGTTTGACTTTCCGATGCGTGGGGTCTTTCAGCGGCACGAATCCAACGACCTGAGGATTGGCCGGGGCGGAGACATCGACGACGGAGACCGTATTGGCAACCGCGTTGAACACCCAGGCGTGTGATGCCTTGCCGTCCTTGTCGTTTTCCAGTGCGATCCCGCGTGGCACGGTGCCAACGGCGATGCGGCCCAACACCGCACCGCTGGTTGCATCGACGGTGAACAATTTGTCCGACCCTGCCGCCGAGACGACCAGCGTCGAGTCGTCATCACTGACTTGGATCGCAAACGGTGTCGCCAGCGCCTCACCTTTCTCGGGTTGCTGAGGAGGCAGCGGTTCGAGGTCGATAAACTTCGGTGCTTCGGCTTTGCCGCCTTGGAAGCCGACACTTGTGATCTGATTCAGGAAGGCTCGATTCTCCAGCTCTTTCAAACCATGCTTCTTGGTACCCGAGCGACCGTTGGCATCGTTGCGAGCGTCGGTCTGCGCGATGAAGACACGACCTTTCGAGTCGACCGTCATGCCGTACAGCAAGGTTCCCAGTGTGTCGACGGTTTCGACAAGCGTGTCGGTCTTGGTGTCAAAGACGAACAAGTCCTGATCGGGAACTTTCGGATGTTTGACGATGTCGACGACGTGCCCCAGCGACAGAACATTGTTGACGCGGATGGAATGTTGCCAGGCGTCGAACGTGACGAGTTTGCCATCGATCTTGTCGGCAGCACCGCCGGAAAGCTGTGTCTTGTTGTTGGACTCGAAGGGGATCACGTACAGGCGGTCGCCGCGAACGGTGATTGCACGCGGATCCTGAGCCGTGATGGTGAGGCGTTTTGTGACCTTGCGAGTCGCCACATTCACAACGGCGATTTGATTCTCCGAGGAGAGCGCGACGTAAGCTTTGTCATTGCCGGCAAATGCGATGCCGACCGGTTCATCAAAGCGCGTGGCCTTGGTCTTCGCATCGAACTCTTGAATCGTGGCGATCACCTGCAGATAGGTCGGGCTTACCGCATTGGCATCGATCACACTCACTGAATCTGAAACGTGATTCGAGACCCAGACTTCTTTGCCATCGGGTCGCACGGCAATCCCGACCGGGTCGATGCCGACGTTGATGCGCGCGGTGACTTTCCGCGTCTTCGCGTCAATCACGTCGACGGTATCTGATGGCGTGTTGACGACGAACACACGTCCGGCGTTGACGGCAATCGGAGAAGCGTGCGGACTCATGAACGACGGGTGGCCGACCGCAACCGGAGGTTGGGGAACGTCGTCATTCTTCGCCTGTGGGGCCGCCGCCTGGCCTTCTTGTGTGACCGCATCGGGCATGGTGACGGCACCGAGGGCAACGCTGAACAGGAAGGCGGCAAACATCGTGGCGAAAGTGGTCTTCGTCATTGTGAGGGTCCTTCGGGGTCGGCACGAACGTTGTGTTGATGGGGGACTTCTCGCAGTTTGTCGGCTTCGGGAATCGCTCTTATCTCGTATCCGCAGCCTGTGACTCCGGTGGGATCAGCTCGACTTGCGTGACTTCCAACCCGGTGGCGGCTCCCGTATTGGTGAAGCACCAGACGCCGGTCAGAATCAGCCTGTCGGGTCTGTCGGGCAATTCGTCCTTCCGGTCTCGTACGCACGGGTCGAGCATGAAATCACTGAGTTGAAAAACCGCCTCGAAGGGACTGTCGTTCTCAAACTGTGCCGCCGTCTGGCGGGCCAGAAACTTGCCGGCGAATTCCCCGTTGGCGTGCGACACCCTGAATCCAAAAAATACATTGGCGGCAGTCGTAAGCCGACCACGCACAACGAATCGGGAGTCCGGATTTATGATCACTGGCGAACTGGCGGAGCGGACTACTGAAAGCCCGAGCAAGCGGTGGGTGAGCGACCGATTGTGCCGCGGGACAAACAGGACGGCTCTAACTGATGCCGGTTGATCATTAACCGCCGGGCGCCACTTTCCGAAGATGTCCTCCGAACCGCGGTCCAGTTGAGTCTTCCAATAATGCACCGAGTCGGGAATCCGTTCCGGCGTCAATTCGCGGTCAGCTCCGGCGATAACACGGTGCTTTGCCGGGACGTCAACCTCACTACCATCACTAAGTCGCTTCACACGAACACTGCCCTTGCTGACATTCAGCACGGTGGAAGTCAGACCTGCTTCGACGTCGAACTGCGTTCCCAAAACCATGAGCAGCGCTGACCGCGTGTGGATCAGCATCGGTTTGCCTCTGGGTTGTGGGACGACATTCGCGGACAAGAGTCCCCCTCTCAGTCGCAGTTCTTTCTGGTCCGCGTCAGCAAATGTGAGCATCGAAGTGCCGGAGATCATCACCGTTGATCCGTCGTTGAATTCCAGTTCAAACCACGAATCGGGAGCCATCCCTTCGATGGTGCCGCCGGGCAGTCTTGTCCCGACCTGAACGTCGCGCACGATCTGACCCCGGTCGCCAGTCCAGATCAGCGTTCCGCTTAACCCGGTGATTCTTGCAATGGGAAGCTCGGTAGCCGGACGCTGATTGATCTTCTCAATTTCTGCGATTCTACGGTCGGCCTCTGAGATGCTACGGTCGGCACTGGATCGTTGGTAAAGCAAACTTGCAGAGAGCGTGACGATCACCATTGCCGACACGGCCAGCAGCAGCCGCAGTAGCGTGGTTCTTGGTAGACGTTCGCGGATCGTTGTCGATCGCTCCGCGAGCAAGGCGTCTGGCTCGTTAAGCGAATCGAGACTTTCGGCTCCATCACCACCGCCCTCTCCAAGAGCCTCGTCATCCAGTGCCGCATGAATGTTCAGCTCTTGCAAAAACTGCTCGCGGACCGTGGATTCTGCCCGCAGCGTTCGCTCCAGTTCTTCCAACTGATCCGGCGTGATCACTCCGTTTGCGTAAGCCCGAATCAACGACCTGATCTGCTCGTTCATATTACGCTTCCCCCTCTGCCAGCCGCCGCCGAACACACTCTCCGATAAGATCGCGTAACGCAGTCGCTTTGCTGTACAAGCGGCGCGCCTTCTGCCCCATGTCGGCAGCAATTCGGGCAATCGAATCACCTCGAGTATGCACACTCAACAACAGTCGCCGCTCCGGCTCCCGCAACTCCTGGAGGCAACGATCGACAGCTTTCCGTTCGGCCTCGGATTTTTCCAGACGTACTTCCGCGTCAGCTGCGAGAACCTCAATTACATCCTCACTGAGCACGAGCCGATCCCGCGCACAGTTTCGTCGATGCCTGAGCGCCTCAAATCGGGCGACGACGCATGCCCACCGCACGAATCCGTCAGGTGACTCAGCCGACTCGAACCGATCAAACTTCCGCCAGCACGCCAGCCCGACCTCCTGCATCACATCGTCAACATCCTGCCACGATGGCAGCAACGAACGGACAAACGCCCGAACTGTTCGCTCATGGCGAGCCAAGAGCGAAACAAACTGGTCGTACTGTATGTCTTTTGGCGATTGAGTCATGCTCGAAACATTGTCTCCATAGGACTACTTCCGATGGTTGCCGAATTACCAAAGAATCTCCAGATATTCTCGGAATGGTGCAGTACCCGATACGGCGTGTGATCGATGGCTGCTTGAGAGCGTTCTGACTGCTGGGAGAGACACGGGAGTACCGGAGCGGTCGACGTCTCGGTTCAACGTTTAGCGTCAGGCAGCGTAATCAGTCAACGAACGAGCTGTTTGACGACGTTGCCTGCGACGTCGGTGAGGCGGAAGTCGCGACCCTGGAACGGGTAGGTCAGCCGCTTGTGGTCCAGGCCGAACAGATGCAGAATCGTGGCGTGCATGTCGTGGACGTGGACGGGATC
>JBDOMX010000409.1:0-5054 GCA_039831615.1 Planctomycetaceae bacterium | reverse complement strand
GTCGGGCGATAGTCGGCATCCGGAGCGTGTTGCCGCGGCCGGTTTCGACGGGTTTGCCAACTATGACCCCACCACGGCCACGAACTCATGGCTCGAGGCCGCGCTTGGTGCTTCACGCCGCGGGATGGTCTTTTCCTTCAACGTTAACCCTGGTTTCGACCTTATCGAGCGAGTGCGCGGCCAGGTAGCGCCGGGGGAGTGCTACACGCCGGTTCCCTTCTTTCCGACCACCTTTCACCTTAACTGGGATCGAGCCGAGGACCGCGAGCGTGCCGCCAGACTCGCGGACGCTCGGATCATCGAGACGTTTGAGCAGAACCTCTGGTTGCAAACGCACCCGTGGCTTGGAAACGTTGAGGCAGGGTTCTTTCTGACGTACATCACGTCGTTCAACGAGTGGCACGAGGGGACTCAGTTTGAACCGATGCGGGCACCCGCCGACCTGACCCCGTCCGAGCGGGCGGTCGGCTATCATAACCCGGAGGACGGGGTTTATCGACTGCGTCGTTTGGCAGAGTTGGTCGCCCGCCTCGTCGCCTAGCCGCGGCCGAGGCGCAGCGTGGCGACAGTGGTCACCCGGTTTTGCCAAAACGGTGTGGGCCCTAAGACGCGCCGGCGGTCGACCGTGACTCGAACCGCGAACCGGGAGTGGATCGGAACCTCGATCCCACCTCCGACCTGCAATGCTCCGTGCCGCTCAATTGATGACCCGAAACTCGGAACCGGTGCTTGGCTGTGTACCCGCAGGCTGACTTGGGTTTGGCCCGCGAGCACCTGGAAGAGTGGCCGGACGGGACCGAGCGACACTGACATTCGTGCGGTAGCCATGGTGCCGAGGACGCTTGCATTGACGCCGAGGCCGAAAATGTCGTCGCTCTGAATCGTCCGATCGAGCTCGAATCCGACCGCTAGCCACGGCGTGGCGTGCCACCCGCCGCCGATGATCCATCCCGGTCCGACACCTCCGACCAGAGCGCTGGAGTCGATTGCGGCAACGCCACCCACGATCTCGACCCGCCCCGCGGACCGGTTTTGGGCGAGAGCCGGCAGGACGCTCACGAGAACGATCAGAGGTACAAGAATGGCGGAGAGAGTGGGATTCGAACCCACGGTAGGAGGGTTACCCCTACACACGCTTTCCAAGCGAGCTCCTTCAACCACTCAGACATCTCTCCACGAATGAACGAACGTTAGCGGGAACAAAGTCTAACAGCCTCAAACAGGTTTGTGTCTTGATCGGCAGTAAGTGGCGACGTACACTGGAGCTTCTTCACGTGGCGATGGGGCGCACCGTGGCTCGGACCCTGTGCAATTTCAGCCTGCGAACCGCGTCAGGGCCGGAAGGCAGCAGCGCTAAGTAGATACTGACATGTGCCGCAGGTCTCTCCGGGCCGCGGTGGGATCCATCGCTTCGGGAAGAATAACGAACGAGACGGGAGTCATGGGCTATCAAGTTCTTGCTCGCAAATACCGACCGCAGCGGTTTGACGACGTGGTTGGTCAACGCGGTGTGACGCAAACGCTACAGAATGCACTGACGCACGGCCGACTTGCACAGTCATTCGTGTTTGCTGGTCCGCGGGGTGTTGGGAAGACAACCACGGCGCGTATTCTCGCGCGGGCGTTGAACTGTCAACAGGGACCAACTGCTGACCCCTGCGGTACCTGTGACGCGTGTGTCGAAATCACCGCAGGTCGAGACATCGATGTATTGGAGATTGATGCGGCCACGCATACCAAGGTCGAGACCATACGAGAGGTCATCGTCAATGGATTGGCAATCGCGCCGGTACGGAATCGCTACAAGGTTTTCATTATCGACGAAGTGCATCAATTGTCGTCGCAGTCGTTCAATGCGCTACTGAAATCGATCGAAGAACCTCCGCCGCATGTGATGTTCATGATGGCGACGACGGAACTGGAAAAAATCCCAGAAACGATTCGATCGCGTTCGCAAGTCTATGAACTGCGAACGATCAGTCGATCGCTGATTGTCACACAGTTGCGTGTTATCGCTGATGCCGAAGCGATCGTCATTGATGAGGAAGCCCTGAATCTCATAGCACGCGATGCGGACGGTAGCATGCGGGATGCTCAGAGCGCATTCGACCAGGTTCGAGCATTTGCGGGCGATTCGATTGTCGCCGAGGACGTGTCAACGGTGCTGGGTCTTATCGGGCGTGAACCCGTTCTCGATGTTGCGGCAGCGGTGGTGGATGAGGACGCGCCAGCGGCGTTCGATCTGGTTGGTCGCTTTATCGAGGCAGGATATGACCTCAAATTGGTATGTCGCGAACTGTCTCGGGTTATCCGTGACCTGCTTGTTCTTGCGATCGATCCGGCGCGAGCAGATGATCCTGAGATTACGGTCGATAGTGAGCGTGATCGACTTCTTAAGTTATCCAAACGGTTTTCTCGTGAGGATTTGTTGCGGGCGTTCGATGTGATCGCTCGTGCGGAGTTCGAGATTCGGACGGCCACGCAGCCGCGTTATCACTTGGAGATGGCGTTGTTGCGGTGGATGCATTTGCAAAAACTCGTACCGCTGACGGATCTACTCGAAGGGCGTGGGTCGACAACTGGGTCTGGGCCCAGTGGTGGCGGGGGCGCACCGGTTGTGTCGCGTCGCCAGTCGTCGCCTTCGAAACAGATGGCACCAACGCCGAAGCCCCCAGTGAAGGCCGTATCGCCAGAGTCGTCGTCGCCGGATCGGCATGATTCCAGTCCTGCCGTCCTTGAGAAACCGCAGGATGCTCGATCAGTGGTTCCGGTAGACGTCGCGGGCCTTTCCGATCAGAAGGCCAAACTGATGGCTGCCATTAAGCAGGAAAAGAAGTTTTTTTATGGAACTGTCGTCGCGCAGGCTCAACGGATCGAACTAGCGCCTGAGACTATGACGTTTACGTTCACGCCAGGCCAGAAGACGCTGGCGGCACAGCTAGCCCAAAATATGGCGTGGCTTGAAGAGATGGTCGAGACGGTGTTGGGTCGAAAGCTTGCGATTCGGAGTGCACAGGGGATAGTCTCGCCGACAGAATCATTGGCGCCGACCCCATCAAGGGTACCTGTAGAACCGGTGACGCCAGAAATGCAAACGGGCAGTCAGCCGGTGGACACACTACGCCCGCGGGTGATGAACGATACGTTTGTAAAAGCGATGGTCGATGTGTTGTCGGCCGAAATTGATGATGTACAGAAACTTTGATCTGTGTATAGAGTCTGTTCTGGTGTAAAGCACTCGGCACGCGTACTATGATCAACTAACACAAGGTCGTTAGAGTTGTTATGGATATTCAGCAGATGATGAAGCAGGCGCAGGAAATGCAGGATCGACTGCAGCGTGAGTTAGCCGAAACCGAGGTCGAAGCGACCGCAGGGGGCGGTATGGTGACGGTTGTCATGACGGGCGTCAAGCAGTTACGCAGCGTGACCATCGACCCAGAAGTGGTCTCCAAAGACGATGTGGAGATGCTACAAGATCTGATCGTTGCGGCCATCAATGATGCTCAGCGGAAGGTTGATGATGAGGTGTCCGGCAAGATGGGTGGCATGATGGGTGGGCTTAAGATTCCCGGATTGACGGGATGAAAGAGCTCGGTCCGCTCCGGACGTTGGTCGAACAGCTTCAACGACTACCTAGCATTGGTGCGAAGGGGGCGCAGCGCCTCGCATTCCATATTCTCAGAGAGCCGCGCGACGATGTCGAAGCGTTGATTGACAGTATTCGAGCAGTGAAGGAGCAAATTACGTACTGCTCGGTCTGCCACAATATTACTGACGCTGACCCTTGCTACTACTGTACAGAAGAAGCACGTGATCGGTCACTCATTTGCGTGGTCGAAGATCCGCCCAATGTGACGGCTGTTGAGAACACCCATGAATTCAACGGAACATACCATGTCTTGATGGGGGCACTGTCTCCGCTCCAAGGTGTCGGTCCGGATGATTTACGGATCAAGAGTCTTCTTGACCGTGTTAGGGGTGGTGGCGTGGAAGAAGTTATTTTGGCGACGAACCCGAACGTCGAAGGGGAAGCCACCGCATTTTATCTAGCCAAGTTGCTCAAGCCATTGGGCGTGCGTGTGACCCGTATCGCGATGGGGCTTCCCGTCGGTAGTGACCTTGAATATGTCGATGATGTGACGATTCACAAGGCGATGGAAGGTCGGCGCGAACTGTAAGCCTGGGACCTTCGTCCGTGTATTGCGTTTTAATAATGTGCGACGAGGCTTGTGTTGTCTGTTACCTCACACTTGCGGTAACCGGTAAACGCGCTTGGCCGTATCGTGAAACATTGCCGCCCGCTCGGTAGCTGAAAATCCTGCAGTTAACTTTTTAAACTGGTTCCAAAGGACCGTATAGGAGCAGGACAGCTTGTCGACTGGGAAGTTGCTTTCGAACATGCAGCGGTCTGGCCCGAACTGTTCGAACATGTAGTCGTACCACTGCTGATTTGCTTCGACTAGCTGATCCGATGTTGGCGGTTGGTCGCGTTCGTGCCAGCCGTAGCCGTTGACGACCATTTGGATGCCCCCGATTTTGGCGACGACGTTCTGGTGTTGTGCGAGTTCAGCCACTGCCGGTTTCCAAGCCGCGAATACTGCATCACGCCGGTCAGCGTAGGGTTCTATTCCGATCGGCCCACCCAGGTGGTTAAAGATGATCGTTGTGTCTGGAAATGCGCCGGCCAGGTCCGCCAGATCAGTGATGTGGGTGTGATAGACCCAGCCTTCGAACGATAGACCATAGGTGCGGAGGTGCGCGTAACCTCGTCGGAAGTCACCGTCTAGTAATAGATGTTCCGGGCCTGTCGGCCGCCTCGCGACTACCGGCGGTTCCGCCCACGCTGCCCGGTGTCTGATGCCTCGGAAGCGCCGGGGACTTGCTGCTAGTTGGGCCTCAAGGACCGGTACAACACGGTCACCGAGCAGAAGATCGGCGCTGCCGACGATGCCAGTAGCGACACGGGTTTCTCCATACTGGCCACTGGCGCTCTTGGCCGCAACACCGTGTACGAACTCGGTTTCCCCCACGACCCTGAGTTCTTCGGCGCC
>JBDOMX010000905.1:0-5058 GCA_039831615.1 Planctomycetaceae bacterium | reverse complement strand
AGGACAGATCAATGGAACGACCGGTTACGAAGAAGCAGCCGGGCAGGGGCTGATGGCAGGGATTAACGCGGCGCTCAAGGTAGCCGGCCGGCCGGAATTTGTCCTGCCGCGCCATCAGGCGTATCTCGGCGTCCTGATTGACGACCTGGTGACCAAAGGAGTCGACGAACCCTATCGTATGTTCACGTCACGGGCAGAGTATCGGCTCCTGCTTCGACAGGATAATGCGGACAGACGTCTGACGCCACTGGGGATTCAGCTGGGAATGGTCAGCGAGCAACGACGTGCGCGACACGCCGATTATGAACTGGAGCTGGAACGGGCATTTCGACTCATCGCAGCAATACGATATCAGGGCAAGACGTTGGAGGAATGGTTACGGCGGCCGGAAATCAACTGGGAGGACGTGAAAGAATTCGTCCCCGCCGTCGTTAGCGAACGATTCTCGAGGCGTTGTATCGAGCAGATCGAAATTGAAACTCAGTATGCCGGTTACATTCGTCGTCAAGAAGCAGAGGTGGCGCGAATGGAGAAAGTCGACAGCATTCGCATCCCTGGTACGTTGGAATTCGCTGGCCTGACACAGCTCAGAATGGAGGCGCGTGAGAAACTGGGGCGATTGAGACCAGCAAACGTGGGTCAGGCCAGTCGAGTGAGTGGAATCACACCAGCTGATGTCGCGGTGCTGGTCATGTATTTGAAATCGTCGCAGGGAGGGCCTTCCGGAGTCCCGACACCGGATGTGCCGGCTCAACTGTGAATTCGTGGAGAACAGACGGACGCGACATGGAGTCGTACACTTCTTCCTCCGCCGTGTCGTCTGGGATAAAACTGCGCATTTTGCGTCCCAATAGGCGATTCGGCAATAAACGCTGATTCGAGAATGCAGGCAATATACGCAATAAAACTGCCGTTGACCGACTGTTGCGAATAGATACAATCGGCGGAGCTGAGGGACAACAGAGCTCGGGCAGATCCAGTCGTTAAGCTGGTTTGGCGAGATTCAACAGTCTATCAGCTTTTGAAACGACACGGTGAAGAAGCCGTCATCACGGCACGGTTAATCAGACCAGCCAGACGGTGGTTCTTGTCGCACGCGAACCACGGATGGCGTCCGGCCATGGTCGGACGATGAAACGCTGCTATAGGCAGCTCGTCGCTCCTCACAGAACGGATGTGTGACTTATGAAAACGGTGTTTACCACAGGCGAAGCAGCCAAAATCTGCAAGGTGAGTCAGCAGACAATCATTCGCTGTTTTGATTCCGGCCAACTCAAGGGATTTCGGGTTCCCGGTTCTCGATTTCGCAGGATTCCGCGCGAGGTCCTCTATAAATTTATGAAGGAAAACGGAATCCCCACGGATGCTCTGGAAAGTGGCAAACGCAGAGCACTTGTCGTGGACGACGACGAGGAATTGGTGGAGCTGATTTCAGATGCACTGCTGGCAGATGGACGGTTTGAATTGCGAACAGCCAACAACGGCTTCGATGCCGGAATGTTGGTCAAGGAATATCATCCTGACATTATTGTGCTGGACGTGATGCTGCCGGATATCAACGGCAAAGAAGTTTGTCAGCGTGTGCGAACTGATTCCGCCATGGACGACGTCCGCATCATTTGCATCAGCGGGATGGTTGAAGAGGATAAGATCCAGGGTTTGAAGGACGCCGGAGCTGACCATTTTGTCCAAAAGCCATTCGAAGTCGATCACCTGATCGAACGCATCTGCCGCCTGCTGGACATCGAACAATTGGCGTCGTGAATTTCAAATGCGGAGACAGTGAGATTTTCTCCTCGGTCGTCGGACCACACACATTTCGCAAGACGTGGCCGGATCGTTCAATCGCGGGATTGAAGTCCGTCTGCCAGGCATGAGTCGTCATCTGTTTTTTTCAGGCACCACAATCCCCGAATCCGGTGTTGCAGAATCGGCTGAACCAACTCCGAAGCACATACAGTGACTTCATATCCACTGGACCTCAATGAGCCTCTCGACTGGACCGATGTTATCTATCGGAGTCTGATGAGGCGGTCAACGATCGAAGATGCCACTGCCGCGGCTGCAGCGGCCTGGATGGTTGCCGGCGGCGCAGATGCGGCAACCGTGGTTCTTTTCACATCTGCGTCACAATTCGTCCGGGCATCGGGTACGCGAGACGACGCAGGCCACGTCGAGATGAGTGTCGAATTCGGCACAGAATCAATTGCATCGCTGTACTCTCCGGCACGAATCGCGGGGCCCGGAGATTCAGGTTCCGATGTAGAATCTCATATTTGGCCTGACCGTCTGGCAGCTTGTTTTGTCTCTCAAAGCAACGTGACTCCGCCGGAGTATGTGGCAGACCTCGTGGCGAAAATCCTCAGTCGGGCTTCATCACCGCAGGCGATCGCTCCCACGTCTGACCACATGAAGTCGATGGCAGAGTTTGCGGCAGGGGCTGGCCACGAGATCAATAATCCGCTTGGCAGCATCATTGGGCAGACGCAGCTATTGCTCAAACACGAGGACCAAACTGACCGTCAGCAGGCTTTGGCGATGATCGGTTCTCAGGCATGGCGAATTCGCGACATGATCGGTGACTGTATGTTGTTTGCCAGGCCACCAGCTCCCAACCTGCAGAATACTGAACTGCTTACCCTGGTCCGCAAAGCGGCGATTGAGACGCTGCGAACGCTGGGACATTCAGCCGAGTGTCTGCAATTTGATCTGCCCGCTGTGCCGCTTGCTGCCGAAGTCGACGCTTCACAGGTTCGGACACTGGTGAGCCACCTGATACGAAATTCTGTCGAGGCCAGCTACAACAATGAAATTGAGCTCGGGATTCAAATCGGAATTGAAACTGATACCAACGCTATGATCCTGACAGTTCAGGATCAGGGCCCAGGCGTTGAGGGCAAAGAATTGCGACGACATCTGTTCGATCCATTCTTTTCGGGTCGTCAGGCCGGCAGGGGAATCGGCTTCGGCTTGCCGGTCTGCTGGCAAATCACCCGAAATCACAGGGGATTAATTCTCCATGAAACACCGGACAACGGCGGCGCCAGGTTTGTGGTCGCCTTGCCACGGTCACGATGACTTTGTATTCAGACTGAGTGAACTCGGCGACCTCACAGGGCAGTTCTGACGCCGCACAGACCAGTTTGGAGAAAGCCAAATGACTTCTTCAGCGCGTCGACTGTTACCGTACATACTACGATCGGTTTTCGCAGATTTGTTGCAGCTGCCCTGATCGCAGACAGACTCCAGTCGAAGTCGATCTTCACAGGTCGGTGTTGCAGGAACACGCGATCGCAGCTGTTTTCTCTTAATCACCGGCCGAATTGCATGCCATCGCTCCCGCCAGGTCTGTTGATCGTCGTTTCCGCCTGGGCGTTGTTCTCACCCACCGGCTGGACCGCTGAATCGGGCGATCTCGCCCAGATCATTTTTGATGGTCCGCATGCGTTTCCTCAGGGGACTCAACGTTCGGAACTCACCTTTCGAGCCCTCGACAATCAGGGAAATCTGCTGGAGACCTGGTCGGAACAAGTTTCGATTTCCGGATTCAGTGTTCGCTGCGACGGGACACCGCGGAATTCAGACCTGCAGCCATTTGCCGGCGAAGTTTCGTTCGATGGCGGCCTGCTGAGAATCACACCGGAATCGCTGGCAGTGGACCAGATCGTCGGATCCAGCGAAGGCATCTCAATCCATTCAGACACACAGGAATGGCACTTTCCGGTTAGCGTGAGACCATCCTGGTTGAGGCTGCTGCCACCAATATTAGCGATCGCGTTTGCGGTTTTGTTTAAAGACGTTGTTTCGGCACTCATCCTTGCCATTTTCGGAGGCTGCCTGCTGTTTTTTCCGGTGACAGAGTCCTATCTGGCAATTCCGGTGTTCTGCGAAACGATGGTGCGCCAGGTTGCCGATCATGATCACGCGTCCGTTGTCCTGTTCACCTTGTTGCTGGGAGCCATGATCGGACTGATGAATGACAGTGGCGGCACTCGAGGGGCCGTCGATTGGCTGGCAGGTTTCGCTCGGACACGACGCCGGGGCATGTCCCTGACATGGATCATGGGGTTGTTCGTGTTCTTTGACGACTATGCCAACTCGATGTTAATCGGCGGGGCAATGCGGCCACTCAGTGATCGACTGAAATTCTCTCGGGCGAAACTGGCATTCCTGATTGATTCTACGGCTGCACCGATTGCGGGACTGGCAATCAGCACCTGGACAGCCTTTGAGATTGATCTGGTGGTCACTGAATTTAAGGCGGCAGGGATCGACGCCAATGCGGCCAGTTTTTTCTGGTCAACGGTCCCCTTTCGAATCTATCCGATTCTGATGATTGCCGTCGCGGGGGCAGTGGCACTGAGCGGTCGGGATTTTGGAGCGATGCTGCAGGCGGAACAGAACCAGCATCGGAACAAACCGGTACCACCTGTATCGGGACCTCGTGGCAGCGTCTTGCTTGCGGCGGTGCCGGTCTTGAGTCTCGTGGTAATCTCAGTGACTGGATTCATCCTGGAAGTTGACGCCTACAAACTGCTGCTGATCGGCTCATTCGTAGCTTCCAGTCTGGCGGTCCTGCTGGCACTGGCCTTCAGCCCGCTTTCGCTGGAAGACTGCAGCCGAAGCTGGATGGCTGGTGTCGGGACGATGATTCCGGCTGTTGTGATATTGGTATTGGCATGGGGTGTCTCCGCTGTCTGTCGCATCGATCAGCTGGACACTGCCGGATATATCATGGGAGTCATCGGGAATTCAGTACGTCCCGAATTGTTGCCGACGATCGCATTTGTGACGGCAGGAACAATAGCCGCGGCGATCGGCAGTTCGTTCGCCACGATGGCTCTGCTGATGCCGATGGTCATGCAACTTGCATGGAATCTGCTGGGTGGTCCAAACAATATGACTCTGCGTGACCCTGTTTCTGCCGCTACTATCGGAGCAATCCTGGCGGGGGCTATCTTTGGAGACCATTGCTCGCCGATATCTGACACAACGGTCCTTTCGTCGGCCGCGGCCGGATGCGAGCACCTGCAGCACGTCGCAACACAACTCCCCTAT
>JBDOMX010000849.1:0-5064 GCA_039831615.1 Planctomycetaceae bacterium | reverse complement strand
GGGTGAAGGTCATCGCCGGGATGGTCGCAGCGACGTGTTTTCGTTGGGTGTGGTCTTATATGAACTGCTGACGGGAACGAGACCATTCCGTGGCAGCTCGATGATGGACACGTTGCAGCAGGTGATTTCGCATGATCCTCGTCCACCGCGAGAACTGGTTGACAGCATATCACCGGAACTGGAACGCATCTGTCTGAAGACGTTGTCGAAGCGGGCGTCTGATCGGTATGCCACGGCTGCTGATTTTGCGGACGACCTGGAACAGTGGCTGAAACCGAAGGCTGCAGTCGTTCAGACAGATATCGCCGCTCAGATTGTCGACTCAGAATTCATACAGGCTAAGGCCTCAGTTCCCGCCGCCCCCTCGTTTTTCCGAAAGCACATTACCTTGATCGCCGTTGGCAGCGCACTCTGCCTGCTCGTGGCCACTGCTTTAGCGGTGTTCATGGCAGGAGGGCAGTCCGAAGGGGTTTACGAGCCAGTGCCAGAGTCAGAGCAGGAGCTCGACGCGGAAACAGTGTTCGGCCTGATCGACGTTGTTCGCGTTGGTGACGATAAACTGCGACGTGGCGAAAAGCGAGACGCGGCGGTCGAGTATCGATCTGCCATTCCCGTCTTTCAAACACTGATTGACAAATACTCGGTCGATGAAAACACGCCTGCTCAGCCGGGACTCGACGGTCATTTTTTCATCTACACTTACAGTCGACTGGGTTTCGCGATGGCAACGGTCGGACGCGTCAAGACGCTTGATGCCGTTAGCCATAGCCATCTCGCTTTGGTTGACGAGGAGTTGCAACAGCTGGTCGCGGATGCCACAGACTGGGTATCGGAGTGCACTCAGATTGCGGATAGGGCTGAAGACGAACAGACTGCCTTGAACGCAGCGGACAATGCGGCGTTCTTGCGGTGGGCGAAAGCGATGGCGCTCAGTCAACGTGCTGAGTTGTTACATCATTCGAATCCACAGATTTCCGCAGATTCATCGCGACAGGCACTCGCCATTTACTCTGAGGTGAAGCATCTGCAAGAAGACCAGTCCCTGGGGACGCTCTTCACTGAAAAGCATGCGTTAGCGTACCTGACGGAGGGAAAACGCTACGTTGCTCAGGGAGACTATGCTAAGGCAAGGTCCGAGTTCGAGAAGGCGAGGCAGATGTACATCGATGCCAATGACACGATCAATGTTGCCGCCAGCATTACAGCATTTGCCGATGCTCTCGGCGAGACCGACGCTGTGGATCAGGCCGTCAAGGAGTATGACAGTGCGGTTCAGGTGCTCAGAATCTTTATTACGGATAACGTCGATCGCAAACACTGGGGGAATCATACCCTCGCTGTTGCCGAGGCGAATCGAGCCCGAATTCTGAGTGTGAAGGGAGAAGGTCGGGACGCTCTCGAAGGAATTCAACGAGCGAAAGAAATTCTCGAGATGAATCTGAACGACGTACCTGATGACATGAAGGCAATTGAACGGCGGACCAGATACCAGGTGCGGGCCATCAAAGGTGAGATTCTCGTAAACACCGGTCGTTACGACGAGGCATCCGGAGAATTACAGGAGGCCATTGAATTTCTATCGGGAGACTCTGATGCTCAGAGACCACGGCTTGGCAATTCCTACATGTATTTTGGCCGGGCAATCCATCTATTGCTGAAGAACGAGCTGGAAATGCCTTTGTCCGACGTCAGTGAAGCTGCGCTGACGCCTGACCAGCGTGAAATGGTAAAGACCGCGACAGCCTCCTTTCAAAAGTCGGTTCAGATTCTCGAGGAACTTCTCCCCAATCAATGGTGCCGTTCTCAACTCGCTAAGTGCCATGACTTCTACAAGGAATGGCTGCTGGAGCAGGGCAAAGAGGCTGAGGGGAAAATCCATCGCGATAAGGCTGACCAGTATCGCGAATCCGTGGCCACGAGTGCGGATGCAGACGGTGCATAGAGGCAGGGTTTGCTGATCCGTCGTTCTCCGGTCAAATCGACTGGCCCATCGGACCGTTTGCATACAGCGCACACGGTGAACAGGTCGTCATTCAGCTCCCACTCTCGTCGTAGTGACACGATGTCAAGATAGAGAGCCTGAACAACTTTTTTCCCCTCTATGCTCGGTTCGTCGCTGGTTGCCTGGCAAGTACGCTTCCGCGTTATTCAGGTCGGTACTGTGTGCCGATCAGGAAAGGTATGCGGCTCTTAACATCTCTAACACTAATACCGTTTTTCCAGCCGCTTCGTCGGACGCTACCACTAGCGTTGTTCTTCAGCATTGCCATTGCCCTGGACCTTCAACGCGCAGAATCGGCCGATTCGCACCTGTTCTATGTCAGTACAGATCCTGCCGACGTTTTCCTGGACAGCAGTTGGGTGACAGATGATCTGGCAAGCTCCGGGCAAATCGTGCAAACGATTTTTCAGCCTATCGAGGTTCCGGCAATTCCAGGCAGAAGCAGCCTGTTGTCTCCTCAGGCAACTGCGGTCTCCTATTCCAGCGGTTTTCGCACGGCCTTTGCATCTCGTCGACGAGTTCCCGGTGCGGGACTGCGACCTGCGACAGTCACTGCACAGACGTCACGGTCAGCGACAACAGCCGTGTCGACGTATGGCACTGTGCTGCGAAATCTGTTGATCAGCAGCGCTGGCGGACTTGGAAGTGGGGTCCCCTATGTGGGGAGCGTTCGCAAAGGACCAATTACCCGTCAGCCGGTGATCGACAAGTTGAACCGTGATTCCAGAGTCAACAACGATGGTTCTTATTGGGTTCCGGCCCGTCTTGATCTTGATACTGCGCTCAGCAAGATTGACGGACGTTTGATTGACCAGATGACAGTTGTCTCCGGGCCATACAGTGCTCGTTATGGTCCTGCGTTCTCATATACCGACGTTGAACTCATTGGTTCGCCACGATTCTTCGATGGTTATGAATCGCATGGAGAACTTGGTGGTACCTACCAGACGAATGGGAGTCAGTGGAACGGATTCAAGAGCGTCTGGGGTGGGGACCAGCATAGCGGCTACCGCCTGGACTATTCACATCGTGGCGGCAGCAATTACAAGACCGGAGCTGGTGACAGCATACCGGCTGACTATGAGTCTCGAGAGATTGGTGTTGCTGTCGGCCGGGACCTGAATCGCGACCATTCGATAGAAGTTCAGTACCTGAGACTTGATCAGACAGACGTCGATCTGGCCGGGCAGGCGTTCGACATTGAAACTCTCGTCACCAATGGGGTGGACGTCGAATACTCATGGAAGAATGGAGAACACTTCGACGCACTTGTCATCGACGGGTGGTACAACAACACCGGATTCAATGGTGACGCTCAGGATCCCGACAAACGTCGTCTGATGCCATTCTATGACATTATCGCCTTTGAAGGATTCACAAACGTCGAATCGGCATCGACTGGTTATCGCTCAGAGTTTTTGTGGACGGGTGACGATTGGACGCTGAATGCCGGGTCAGACCTGCGGCACATCCAGCAGGAGCTCGACGAAATCACAAGTGGACGATTCCTGTTCACGATCTGGGACGACGCGAACTCACCAATTCCAAGATCCTATACTGTCAACCCCGGCCTGTTTTTTGACTACGCCGAAGAAGTGGCCGACATTGTTTCAGTCAGGATGGGGGCACGTGTTGACTGGTTTACAGCAGATATTATCGATGATCCGTCCAAACTGGCGGCAGTGGGGATTGACGATCTTCCGTACAGCGATGTTGTTGGTACCACACAGCAGAAATCACATGACACGATGTGGGCAGCCTATCTTTCGACCGACGTGAAGATTGCCGACAACCTGGTGTTCACAATTGCGGCCGCCCATGCAGAGCGTCCACCCAATCTTACCGAATTGTACGCTGCCGAAACGTTTATGTTTCTTTTACAGAACGGCCATAACATCGTGACCGGCGACCCGAGACTGCGGTCGGAACGTCTTTGGCAAATCGACGCGGGGCTGACGTATGACACCGGACGATTCAGAAGTACCGTGCGCGGATATCACAAATGGATCAACGATTACATAACCTTTGAAAACATGGGAGGTTTTGGCGACCAGACCAATCTGAAGTTCGTCAACACTGACCTGGCAACGATCGCCGGACTTGATGCCGGCGTGCAGTACGAAGCATGTGACTGGCTGACTGCCTTTTCCGCGATCAGCTACGCCCAGGGACTCGACCGGACCAGGAATGGCAGCTTCGCGACGCGGCCTTCGACGGGTAATCCGGTCAATACACCCAGTATAAGGGTCCCTGGATTGTCACGAGGCACCTTTAGCGGAATAACGGGGGCAGATCAGGAGCCGCTGTCAGGAGTTCTACCGTTGAGCGCAACATTGGGTGTGCGAATCCATGAACGTGTTCCGTTGCCTACGGCCAATGCCCCGGAACCGCGCGGCCCGAGGTGGAATCTTGAGCTGTCCACTCGAATTGTCAGTCCTCAGAAACGTGTCGCCTCAAGTCTGCTGGAGACTACGACACAAGGATTTGCCGTATTTGATATCCGGTCCTACTGGCAGGTTGGTGATAATCTGAAGCTGCTGGCCGGGATTGAAAACGTGACCAACGAAGACTATCGAGAGCACCTGGACTTTCGTTCAAACAGCGGCATCAACGTCAATCAGCCCGGCTTCAATCTGTATGCGGGATCGGAGTTGACGTACTGACAGTATTGCACGGGGACCCAACACAATTGCTGGTTACCGTGTGAAAAATCCTTTCCGCTTCTCGGTTAGGGATAGAAAAGGTGACGTACGCCTGCGGGCAATCATCTGCTACAGCGCAGGCCGACGACATCATGCCTAGATGGCATCGATCCAGTGTCGGAAGTTGACCCACACGGTCTCAGGATCCGTACTCGGCGGGACGCTGTCTAAGGCCGTCGCTGCCACCATCGTTTCGTCTGTTTCTTCGTGTGTGAAGAGCAGCCGGTCCGACAGGGCAGCAATGCTGTTGACACTGTCTGCCGGTATATCGTCGACTTCAGCGACAAATTGCGGGTTGATTGGTCCTGCACGTTTAATTGACACCTCGGTCTCGTCTCCGTCATGGGCGTGGACAGCCCG
>JBDOMX010001069.1:1790-5071 GCA_039831615.1 Planctomycetaceae bacterium | reverse complement strand
ACTCGGCTTCCATGCCATACTCGATCTCCTCAGGAACGAGTCTTACAATATCCAGCCTTTTCAGACAAGTGCGACTGTAGTACTAGCACGATCCTTTTGAGATCAGAGCCGCTCTTGGTGGATCGGTCGCTCCGGAACGTCCTTTCTGATCGTTCATTTGCTTTTTCAGGTGTCTCTACTGATCGGAAAAACGCTGTTCATATGGTTCGACGACAAGGGGCTTGTCTTGATAACGAGTATATCGTTTTTTTCAGGTGCCGATGCTGTTCTGTAGAGGCACACCTGCGATCGTTTGGCAGCCGACTGTGGCCGGGCAATCGGCGTTCAATATTCTGCAGCTGATGACGGCCAAAGGAAGGAACCAATGTGCAGAGGTTCACACAATCTCAGGTGGAGGACGAACGAACGCATGTTCACGTTCATTCTGTCGCGAACCGCGATGGTCGTATCGGTTTGGGCGGCATTGCTGTCGCAACAAGCCACCTTCGCTGCCGAACCGGTGGTTCACGCCGTCATTGTCGGAGACACGTCACCCGCGGCTCAGTGGGGAGAATATGGCGTCAATATCACCATGGACACGACGGCGATGTTCGCTTCCCTTATATCCGGGCTTCCGAAGGACCAGTGTCGAATCTACCCGTTGACCCTCGAAGACGACGACTCTTCGAATCCAAAAAACGTGCTGCAACGAATTGCAGACATTTCGCTCGCGCCGCACGACACGCTGCTGTTTTATTTTTCAGGGCATGGCGGTGCTGACGATCGAGGTCACTATTTCAGACTGGCAAAGGGAAAACTTTACCGCGATGAGGTGAAGCAGACGATGCAATCGAAAAACGCGCGACTGAATGTGCTGCTGAGCGACTGCTGCAACGTGCGTGGTGACGGCTTCGCGTACATGGCACCAGCCATCGACGACAGATCGCCGTCGCGCCCGGTTCCACTATTTGATTCACTGCTGCTCAAGCCTTCCGGCTGGGTGGACCTCAATGCGAGTTCACCAGGAGAAGCCGCTTTTTTCAAATCGAGACCAACGGCCGATGAAGACCCGTTCGGTGATCGCGACGTACATGCCCGGGTCGTTGTTCACCACGGCACTCACCGACTTTTTCCACGAGCGTCGCGGTCTGCCGCTTGGCTGGAGTGACCTGCTGCGCGAAGTCAGCGTCGATGTGCATTTGGCATTTCGAGCGAACTACCCGCAAGGCGCCGCCGCCGCGAAAGGTCTGCCGGTCCAGACGGCACAACATGTGTACGCCTTCCAGCATCCGGGCATGCCGGAGAAGTCAGGACCACGCACCGGTCTGATTGTCCGTGACCGCAATGGTCACGGGGCTCTCATCGTCCGTGTCACGAACGACTCACCCGGCTCTCGGGTTTACGACGTCGCGAATCGTCGGTATATGGCGTTAGTGGCCGACCAGTTAATTCTGCGGGCCAATGATTCTCCAGTGAAATCCGCGGCAGACCTGGTGAAGGTTGTGCGCCAGTCGCCTCAGTTGATGCGGCTGCTGGTCCAGGATGCACGTGGCACACGGTCCAGAGAGTATCTGCTCACCCTGCGTTACTGATTCCACCTGCCGGAGCGATGAGACGACCAGTACAACTCCGGAAAGTGATCGATGCCCTCCCGTCCCTGGTTCTTATTTCACTGCCGTGCTGCGGCACTCGGTTTGCTCGCCGCACTTTTGTGCAGTTCCGTGGCGTTCGGCCAACAGCTCGACGATCAAAAAATTGACCCCGCTGACCCAATTACGTCCGATCCGCTGTTTCAACAGAGCAATGTGACGTTTGAAGACCTGCAGACGGCACTGGCCGATCCGGCGCGTCGAGACGATGTGATCGGGCGACACTTCTCTCGAGCCACCGAGTTGACCGATCTCCAACGGCGCGAAATTCTTGAATCCGCACTCGAAAGTTCTTCAGGGAAGGCGCGGCAGCAGGCCGTCGAACAGCTGGAACAACTGGGATGGCTGCCGGAATTTGTGTCGGATCAGGTGGCCGCTGCTGGTTTTGAGGCGGAGCAGGCATTCAACTCCGCCTTCATCACGGAGCCAATGGAACCAACACGTTCGCCGGAGTTGCGAAGCAGCGAATCCATTCGATCCCTGATCCTGGAGCTGAAATCAGATTCGGCACGACGCCGCTTCGCGGCAGAAAGCCAACTGGATGCCCTCGGAGCTGCCGCCATTCCAGGACTGCTGGATTTGCTCGCCGATTCTGACCTGGCAGCACTGGCTGCCGGCGTCCTTGGACGAATCATCGCCGCCGGCGAATTGCCCGAAGTGGCGGCCCTGACCATCGAGCCCGATATGTCAATCGCTGGTCCGCCACCCAAGGCACTGCCCGACGAACCTCCAGTGCCGGAAACTGCCCACGTGGAAATTGTTCGTGAGACAGTGGAATCGCAGCAGCCGACCCAGGTGCGCGTGCACTTCGGCACCAATCGTGAACTTAGGGAACATGTCGAACCGTCCGTGATTCATCTGCGAAACGGTGGAGTTTTCCTGTCGATTGCTGTGTTGGGGGGCTGGAGTGGATTTCTTCTTCGTCGCCGCCGTCAGCTGGATCCTGCCCCACCGAAGATCGGCTGCAGTTTCGTAGTCGTCGCTGGACTGCTGGTGCTGTCTGCGGTGTGGGGGCTGATGCAAATCAACGCTGGCTGGCGCGAACGTTATTCCCAGCATCAAGGAGCTCAGTTTGGCGGTCGCCGAGCACCTGCAGACCAGATCCGATATGGGTTCTGTGATGTGTCAATCCCACCGACACATCAAGTGGGTGCTGTGGAACGGCCCCTGCTGGGGGCAGAAGATGTGCAGGAACACGTCGTTTTATCCCGCACCGAACTGCAGGAGGACCGGGCATTCTTCGAAGCGGTTGCGCAGCGGCTGAAAACTGCTGAAGTCAGTCAGTGCTTTGTGTTCGTGCACGGATACAACGTGACCTTCGACGATGCCGCACGACGTACGGCTCAGATTCACTACGACCTGAAGTTCGAGGGCGTCCCCCTCTTTTTCAGCTGGCCGTCACGTGGAGGCTTTCGGCACTACTTCTCGGATCGCAATGAGATTTTGGTCAGCCGTCAGGCGATTCGCCAGTTCCTTTCCGACGTCACCAATCGCACCACCGCGGAGAAGATCCATGTGATTGCTCACAGTATGGGAGCGGACGCGGTCTGCCAGGCGATCGCTGAACTCGACAGCGACGGACAGGTCTTCGAGCAGGTGATCCTGGCGGCGCCTGACATCGACGCCGAAGTGTTTGAGTTTCAGTTGTTGCCT
>JBDOMX010001069.1:0-1780 GCA_039831615.1 Planctomycetaceae bacterium | reverse complement strand
CAACGACAGCCGTCGGGCCGGCGATTCCAGTGAGCAGCTGGTCCTGGCCGAAGGTCTGGACACAGTCGACGCCAGCGACATGGACACCGAACTGCTGGGTCATTCTTACTACGGCAGCTGTTTGCCGTTAATCAATGATGTCCGACAGATTCTGACCGCCAATTTGCCGCCGCCCGATCGAGATCTGGAAGCCGTCCACACCGGGCACCCTATCACTGCCTGGACCTTCCCTGCATGGGTGCCGGAGGCTGTATCGGAGGAACCGACGAACGCTCCGCAAAATGAAACGAACCTTCCGTAGCGGCGCGGCGTCAATCTGACCGCCGGCACCAATGCTGATTACCAAGACCAGGTGTCGCGGATTTCAGGATTAACGACAGCGCCTTCGGGCCACTTTCCGTGCCGCAGGCTGGCGATGCACTCGGCCGCCTCGACCCCCATCATCAGACGCGACTGACTGTCGCCGCTTCCGATATGGGGGCTGACCAGCACGTTCGGAAGCTGGAAGAGTGGATTGTCGGCGGTGACTGGCTCCACTTCAAAGACATCCAGACCGGCCCCGTACAGGTGGCCGCTCTTCAAAGCAGCGATCATGTCTGCTTCGACCTGCAGGCCACCTCGTGCTGTATTGATGAGGACCGCCCCCTTCTTCATTTTTGCGATTGTCGTGGCACAAATCAGACCGCGAGTTTCTTCGTTCAGTGGGCAATGCACACTGACGTAGTCTGACTGTCCGAGTAAGTCGTCGAGTGCGACGATTTCGATTCCATATCGGGCAATGAATTCGGCATTTGGATAAAGCTCCGTGGCGATCACCTTCATGCCCATCGCCATGGCCCGCGATGCCAGGCTGCGACCGATCCGGCCAAGTCCGATGATTCCGAGCACTGTGCCGCGAATGGGCAGCGTTTCCGATTGAGGCCAACGGCCCGCCCGGGCGTGCTCATCATTCGGCAGCACGCCTTTCGCGACGCCAAACAGGAGGGCCAGAGCGTGCTCGGCCACGGATTCATGATTGGCGGTGGGGGTAATCGTCAGTGCCACGTTGTGAGCGGCCGCTGCCGCAACATCAACCCGGTCATACCCGACGCCCGAGCGTGCAATGACGCGAAGATCGGGAAGTGCGGCAATGACGTTTTTGGTGTAGTGAGCTCCACCAGCAATGACGGCTGAGCACTTGCTGAGTTGATCGATCGTCTCCTGTTCCGATTTTTTGCCACGTGTGAACGTGGGATCGTCGGGGTAGATGACTTCAAAGCCAGCTTCTTTCAGCACCTGAACGTAGCGCTTGTCCTGTCCAATCATGTGTTCGGGTGCAATGAGGGCAACATCTTTCGGCATGGGGACTCCGCAGTCGATCTAAATGAATGGCATGTTGAAGTTGTGGAGTCTTAGCACTTTTGTCATTCATCTGGAAACGGGAAACCGGGTCGTCTGCCGATTCAGCGTGGCTGACAAAGATTTTTATGGATGTTGGGCGGTTCAGTGCCGAAAACGGTTGACGATTCCTGCCGGGGCAAGCGAGAGGATTCCGGAAAACGTGTATTTTTTCGGAGTCGACAGAGCTGAAAATCTCCCATGGAGCGGCTGATCAGATTTTCCTGAATAGCGGCTGGTCCATCGTCATTGCAGGTTGCTGGACAGCCAGGGACTGGACAGTCGGGGAGTCGTCGGTAATCTGTGGGCAGGTGACAAATCTCCTGGCGGGGCAAGGGGCGATCGGCGGGCAGCCGCAGGGAGGATCTCGCATGCAGTGGCTGTCGGGTTGAATTTGGGAGCG
>JBDOMX010000519.1:0-5081 GCA_039831615.1 Planctomycetaceae bacterium | reverse complement strand
GCGGCGTGACCCTGGTGGCCAACAGATCGGCTGACGATGACATGTTTGACGAATGCATTTTCGAATGGATTGTGCAGGTCCGGACTCGCGGAATCGCGTTCTTGTCTGTTGAGAGACGACCACCCCGGGGCACATCCGAGCGGATTCCGCTCTAAAGAAAACTGGAAAACAAAGTATCCCGCGCTGTCAGGACTTCTTCCGCCGCTCGAATCCCGTGATAGAACGCTTCTTCCATGAGTGCAATTCCACTCAAATCCGTGCCGGCGAAGTGAATCGCACCCTCAGCGGTCGCTGCCCTCCGCCGTGACGGGCTCCAGATGAAACCGGGACGTGCCTGAATCATGGCGTGACCCCACCGCATCACGTCCACTCGGGTGACGAAGTCCCGCACATCCGGATGTCCCCGTTCCAGATCTGCGATCACAACTTCAGCCCAGTGTTCCCAGGTGAGATCCAGCAGTTTCCGGCGGGCTTCCGGCGGCTGTTCGTCGCAGAGTGGCATATACCACGTCCAGACAGTCGGCCCGTGATCGATCCCCTGCTGATGAGTCGCGACGACGTACCCCAGAGACGGACTGTCGTGAATCACGTTGTCCCACGACAGTGGAAAATCTGATTCCTGCGGCCGGTCCGAAAGATGCACATTGGCGACGACCCACGCACCATACCGAAACTGATCTGAATCCGTGACTCGCCCGGCAGGTCGATTCACAATCAGATGACGGGCCAGAAACTGGGGAGCGGCAAAGATCAGCCGCTTCGCTCGAATTCCCCGCACCTGTTCCGTTTTACGGTCCAGTACCACGACACCAACGCGCCCGGTTCTGTCGTCGGTTTGTTCAATCGACAAAACAGCCTGTCCTGTTTTCACGCGGGAGCCCAGAGTCTGAGTGAGATGCTGAACGATTCGTCCATTGCCTTCCGGCCATGTGAGAACCGCAGGCGCTGCCTGGTTCGAGTTCTTCCGCCGAGATGCGAAATAAAACAAGCCTGCCCAGGCGCTGGTTTGTTCAACCGTCAGTCCATAATCATCGCGGCAGCAATAGTCCACAACCCAGAACAATGGTGCTGAGTTCCATCCCTCCCGTCGCATCCATTCCCCCATCGAGATCTCATCCAGAACGATCACTGCTTCGTCGGCAGAACAGCTCGCCAGCGGAATTGTGAATGCGGGTGTGCCCTGAGAATCCCGCCAGTCGATCCAGTGCGAAATCCTGTCCTGAAAGGCGGTCCATTGACGAAGATCTTCTTCTGTGGCAACACTGCGCGGGTACAGACCTTCTGCCCAGTGGCCCTGTACGAACAATCGTTCGTGTGGTTCTCGACACAGAATGTGTTCCTGCGCCGAATACGCTCCCGCTGCGTTTTCGCCAGCCGCTCCCATCTCATCAAACAGACGCCACAACGCCCGATTATCGGCGTGCGGAACCGGCACGTAGTGAGCTCCCCAGGGATAGGCCGAGACGCTGCTGTGTCCGGAACGTGAAGTCCCGCCGGTCACCGTTTCCAGTTCCAGCACCGAAAAATGCTCCACACCAGCCTGATGCAGCCGCCATGCGGCAGACAATCCGCCAATGCCACCGCCCACAATGATGACGTCTGTTTCCTGCCAGTTCGTCGCAGCGGGTTCAGGACGATAGCCGTCTCTGATGCGGTGCCCCACGTCGAGCGAAGGACTCAACAGTTCACCGGCGAACGTGGCGTTCCTCTGCGAACATCCCGGCAGCAGCATAGTGGACGAACCGGCCAGCGCTGTCCGCAGAAGTTCACGTCGATTGAATCCGGTCACGCCAGCTCGCTCGTGTCTCACTGTCAGCGACTCCACTCGCGGTCGTAGTAGCGAACCAGAACCTGATTGTTCAGCCGGTTGACCTCTGTTTCAACATGATTCATATCCTTCGGCATGATGAAGAGGTCGTCCAGGACGTTTTGATCCAGGAACCGCAACTGTTGACTCACCTGTGGAGTGAGCTGAGGCTTCGCCGGTAAGTGCTCAACGGCCGCCAGCGCAAATCCCCAGACACCAAACGTGGGAACCGCTGCCTGAAAAGGTCGCACGCCAAAACCGGATTCTTCAAGTGTGTTGACGATGCACCAGTAGGATTCCGGCGACACCAGCGGTGAAGAACATTGAATAGTGACGACCGCATCCGGAGCCATTCGCTGCTGCAGTCGGGAGAAGAAATAGCTCGTGTAGAGTTTACCGACTGAGTATGTTCCCGGATCTGGAAAATCAATGATGACAGCATCGAACTGACCTGTGTCTTCGTCAATCCACAGGAACGCGTCCTGGTTAATCACTGTGACGCGGGAGTCCTGCAGCGCATTGCCGGCGAGTGCCATGAGTGGCGGAAAACGATTCGCCAGAGATGTCATGAAAGGATCCAGATCAACCAGGGTGACAGAATCGACCGTCGAGTATCTGAGAATCTCGCGCACCGCAAGACCATCGCCTCCGCCGAGAACCAGAATGCGCCTTGGATTGTCGCACGAGCCCAATGCCGGATGTACGAGCGCCTCGTGGTAGCGGTATTCGTCTGCCGAGTTGAACTGCAGGTGCCCGTTTAGGAACAGCTGAAACCCGGACTTGTTCTCTGTGATCACAATGCGCTGAAAAGGTGAACTCTCGGCATGGACAACACGTCCAGCGAGTTGATTCTCTTCGGCAACCGTTGTGATTGAGTCGGCCTTGATGATTCCAGTGACCAGCAGACCGACCACTAAAACCGCTCTTCCACGCAGGCCTCCGAGACCCTTAGCGGACAGCAGTGGTCGCAGCAGGTGAGTTCCCCACAATCCAACCAGTGCGTTGATGATTCCAAACACAAGTGACGTGCGGACCAGTCCCAGATGGGGAACAAGAAGAATGGGAAACAACAACGCTGCCAGCAGGGCACCGATGTAATCGAACGTTAACACACGCGATACAAGATCGGAAAACTCGACATGTTCCTTCAGCAATCGCATCAACAGCGGCAGTTCCAATCCGACAAGAACTCCAATCGAAAAGACGAGTCCATACAGGAGGGGCCGAAACCAATCGATATAGCCAAATGCCAGAAACAATAACGGGGCGGAGGTTCCTCCGACCAGTGCCACCGCCAATTCGATTTCGATGAAACATCGCGCCAGCTTTTCTTCGACAAAGGAAGATAGCCAGGCGCCAACTCCCAGTGCCGAAAGGTAGATTCCAATCACGAGCGAGAACTGCGTGACAGAATCTCCCAGCAGGTAACTGGCCAGAGTCCCGGCAAGCAACTCATAGATCAGCCCGCACGTGGCTATGATCAGCACGTTCAGATAAAACAGAAACAACGGTGCCCGGTTCATCGGACGACTACTTTTTGAATTGTTAGTTGAGCGTGCGCAGGTTTAGAGCGATCAACGCGAGCAATTCCGAGCGTTCGCTCGTGGATTGCAGCGATGTCAACACTGCCTTAACCTTGAATCGACGCGGCGATAATCAGGGAGATACCGATCACGACTGATCCCATGACGACTCCCAGAGCCACATTCTGGTCTTCTTCAATTTCTTTCTTGAGCGAGAATGGAGACAGTGTTTCCATCAGCCAGAAGCTCAAGGCAAGCACCACGATCCCCACGACCGCGAACACAACCGCGGCGAGCAGATGCCGCATCAGCAACGCCAATTCGCCGGTTTGCGTTTCCCCGATCTGAGCCAAAATCAGAGTGCCGAATATTGCAGACAGAGCCGCCATCATTTTCCCATCCCCCAAAAACCACCGGTGCCGCGTCCACCGCTGGAACCAAAATCCATGTTCGGCATTTTCCATCCGGCGATCGCACCGGTGCCAAAAAACAAGCAAATGCTGATACCCACAACCAGATAGAGTTTGACGAGAGTCGACTTGAAGTCAGGCATCACCTGTCTGTCCTTAGATCGAATGAATACTTCAATTGTTTAATCATCATTCAGTTGCATAGGGACTGTAGTCGCTGTCCTTCCAGCGACTCACTTCAAACTGGTGTTTGTGCACCAGGAATCCAATCGGAATCACCGACGCCAACCCCAGCGACACTGCGAAAAACCACTGGTCGACACCCTTGCTCAGAGTTGACGAAAACAACAGATCCAGAAGCAACAGGACCGTCAGGAACGTCGCCCACAGCTTCATGACATCACCTGCCTGAGGGGCTGGTTGAATGACTCCAACACCCCACGGACGCAAAAGGTTATTGACGCCAAAGGCCTCCTCGATTTCTTCCGGAGCCTTATAGATTCCAAGTGAAATGTTTAATTCCTGAGAATCACGCGACCCGGAGCGTTCACAGGACAGCATTCGCGGTGGCGCTATGTAGTCGACGGTGTGAACGACATCCCCGACGTTGACCTTCCAGTAGAACTCACCCAGCACGAATCGGACGGTCGCTTTTCCCCGATCGTAACAGGCGAAGTCCTGGTTGTCGTATATCGCTGACTGCACGGAAGTCGTCACGTCGTGGGCGGAAACCGGTTCAACAAAGGACCAGTGTCGACTGTTGCAGACCAGCCAGCGAAATCCTGATCTTTGACTCTGCAACAAATACTCCGTCCAGGGATAGTCGCGTCCTTCGTAGCGGGCGAAGCGTTCCATAAACCCAATCACAGTGTATTCCACACCATCCAGCGTGCCGACAGCTCCCAGTGGGATCTGTGGCTTTTTTCGCTTGGTTTGAAGCGTCTTCAGGAATTCCAGTTTTCCGTTCTGACAATCCAGTAGTGATGCACAGTTGGGACAACTGACGCGTTGGGTCTCGTCGGGAGCATGCAGCGTCAAGGCACCCGCACAATGTGGGCAATTGACGGAGAGTGCCTTCACTCGGCTTTCGTCGTTCTGACTGAATTCTGCCGACACTCCACCGTACCAACCGGTGTCCGAGAGTCCCAATTCTTCCAGAGTGAATTCCCGCCCCATGAATACGCGTGGTTTGGTTAGCGAATAATCCAACGTTCCAAAAACTCGGTTGTCGCCACGAAGATCAGCGAACCGATGCGGAGTTCCCTCTCGAAATGCCCAGGGAATCTCTCCCTCCGCCGCTTTCGTCGTAGCGATTCCGACTTCCGTGACGGTCACATCACC
>JBDOMX010000659.1:0-5087 GCA_039831615.1 Planctomycetaceae bacterium | reverse complement strand
GATGGTTCCGTCGTCCAGCAGCAGATCGACTTCCACTGTCGGATTCCCGCGGCTGTCCAGAATCTCACGAGCATGAACATCAGCAATCGCGGCACTCATATTGATCTCTCCTGTTTCGTACATCGTGGTTCTGTCACTCAGTTCGTATAAGATTGTTTAATGATTTGAAGACGGAATTCACGTGGCGTAGACGTGTCCGGCGGCGGCGATCCCTGCTCCCTCCGGCGGACTCACGCCCTGCCGGTTGAGGCACTGTTCGAGAGCCGCCAGAAACAAAATGACATTTGACTTCCTCGCGGTTTCGCCCATCAGGCCGATTCGCCAGGTCTTCCCCTTGACGGGGCCCAGTCCGCCACCGATCTCAATTCCGAATTCATTGAGCAGCTGTGAGCGGACTTCGCCATCATTGACACCCGCCGGGATGAGGACCGAATTCAGCATCGGCAACTGCTGACCCTCGGGGACCGAGTAGTCGATCCCCATCGCTGCCAGGCCCGCTTTCAAAGCGCGATGGTGCAGCTGATGCCGAGCGAATCGAGACTCCAGTCCTTCGTCCAGCACACGACGTAGTGCCTGATGCAGTCCGTAATTCATGTTGATTGGAGCCGTATGGTGGTAGGCTCGGTCGGCACCCCAGTAGTTCCGCAACATACCGATGTCCAGATACCAGCTGCTGACTTTCGTGCTGCGGGCATCCATCGCTTCCAGCGCCCGTGGCCCAAATGTCACCGGTGCAAGTCCCGGAGGGCAGCCCAGACACTTTTGAGTGCCACTGTAGGCAGCATCGATGCCCAGTCGATCAATTTCCACGGGCACACCGGCCAGTGAAGTGACGCAGTCGACGAGCAGCAATGCACCCGCATCGTGAACGATCCTCGCAATGTCATCCAGGGGCTGCAAAGCGCCGGTTGATGTTTCGGCGTGGACGATACCAACAACTTTGGGCTGCTGCTCCCTGACGCATTTTTCAATTTCTTCCGGCGAAAACACCTCGCCGAAACCGCGTTCGACTTTAGTTACTTTAGCGCCGCAGCGGTCAGCGACGTCCGCCATTCGTCCTCCAAACACACCATTCACGCAGGCAATGAATCGATCGCCGGGTTCAATGAGGTTCACGACGCAGGTTTCCATCCCGGCACTTCCGGTGCCGCTGATGGCCATCGTCATTTCATTTTGCGTTTGAAAAACCTGTCTCAACATCTGCTGGACTTCATCCATTGTCCGCAGAAAGAATGGGTCCAGATGTCCGACGGTGGGCGCAGCCATGGCCGCGAGAACACTGGGGTGGATGTCGCTGGGCCCCGGCCCCATCAGAATCCGAACCGGTGGATCGATGTGTGAAGGAAGATCGCTCATGAATGGGCTCGTCAATTGCCGCAAACCACTGGAAAACCGTCGCAAATCAGCTGACGTCGGACGATAGCAACCTGAGGCGGATCATCAAAATGGCCGACCGCTGGAGTCACCTTGATTTCGCACAATCGGGATCCCTGGAAAGCCGTCCGGAACACGCAGGCAGTAGTGCAGCCACGCGGTGTAGAGCTTGCGCGCGATCGGACCGCCGGAACGGGTTGAAGTCGCGACGCGCTGACCGGTCGACCATGAATTCGTTGCCAACGGGGTGGCTCCTGCGTTACGATCAGCCGTCCTCGAATCTGAGAGTCACGAAAGGTCCGCCATGGCAACCACCCGCCGCGATTTCATTGTCCATTCAACGTCTGCAGTTGCCGGGGCCTGCTTCGGTGCCGCGATCTCACAATCCGTGGCAGGTCAGTCGAAGGACACGATCATGCCAATCATTGACACGCATCAACACCTGTGGGATCTCAATCGATTCAACCTGCCATGGATGGATCCGACGAGTGATGAACTCCAGCCAATTCGACATACATTTTTGATTCCGGATTACGTCGAACACACCAAAGGACTGCACGTCGTTAAGACGGTCTACATGGAAATCAATGTCCATCCGTCGCAACAGCAGGCGGAAGCAGAGTATGTCATCGATCTGTGTGAACGGACTGACAATTCGATGGTTGGAGCCGTGATCGGGGGATACCCACATGAGGACGGGTTTGCCGACTACATTACGCCGCTGGCCAAAAATGATGCGATCAAAGGTGTCCGCACGGTGCTGCACGATCCCGATCGCCCGTCAGGTCTGTGCCTGCAACCACAGTTCGTGGATAACATGCACCGGCTGGCAGATCTGGACATGAACTTCGACCTGTGTATGCGCCCCGATGAGGTGACCGACGGAGCAGCGCTCGCGAAGAAGTGTCCGAACACAAGATTCGTCATCGACCATTGTGGCAATATGGGCGTGCAGTCCACAGACAAAGCGATGCGTGCACGGTGGCAGGATGGGATCCGCGCGGCAGCTGACCTGGAGAACACGTTCATCAAGATTTCCGGAATTGTGGCCACGGTCAACAAAAACAACTGGTCGGCCGATGATCTGGCTCCAAATATCAACTTCTGTCTGGACACCTTCGGCGAAGATCGCTGCGTCTTCGGAGGCGACTGGCCGGTCTGTCTGCTCGGTGCCACGTATCGGCAGTGGGTCGAAGCACTCAAAGAGATTGTCAGTGACCGTTCAGCGACGTTCCGGAAAAAATTGTTTCACGACAACGCTGTCAGGGTCTACCGGCTGGGGTCGGCATGAAGGAGACTGAAAGACGTTGCCGCTGCTGCCAGCATCGGTTTCGGGACGGAACAGGTGCCGCCAGTGAATGGCACCGCCGAAATACCGGTTGTGCTCTCCGGCAGCCTCACACCGACCTGTGCGACCCGGTACGCCGCCTCAGCCAATCTGCCGATTGAACCAACAGCTGGCCAATGAAGATCAGCATGATGGGTTCCATTTGCATGCGAAAGCGGTTTCCGATGTCCGCATGGAAGACGGTGTAGAACAGAGCAATCGTCATCATGATCATCAGCAGCAGGCGAGACACGCCAGCGACCCGCCAGTTCGCCAGGATCCCCAATGCCGTCAATCCGACCAAAAGAAAGTTGGCTCCGCGTATCCGCCAACTGGTGGGAAACGGCATCGGGTCGAGCCAGTAGTTATGGTCCAGCCAGAAATAGAGAAAGCAATATGGCCGAAGCTGCAATGCTTCCAGTGGATGTTCGTGCACATACTTCCAGCCAGCCGCGGACAACAACTCGTCCATTTCCAGCTCACTTGTCGCGTCGCGGAGTTGTTCCTTGAGTGCACCGGTGGGGCGCAGCGGTTTTCCGTGGGCGTCGAATTGGCTTCCCGCCGCCGCTGGATTGTAGCTGAGCCAAAAATTGATCGCCCAGTTGCTGCAAATCGGGACAAACTTCTGCGTCACCTGGTAATTCCGCACAGTCCATGGAGCCAGCACGCTGAACACAACGACCGATGTCAACGCACAATGCCTGACAGGAACCCAAAGCTGCCGCCGGTGGCGATACAGAAACCACAACAAAGACAGCGTCAAAATTAACAGCACGACCGGACCAATCAAAGCCCCGAGACTGAAACAAAGCCCGACCGCCGCAGCCGTGAGATATCGAGGGTTTTCATCCAGTCGAACGACCGCCCACAGTCCCAGGTAGACAAAGAACATATTCAATGCCGTTTCGTTGACCCAGACGGTGGTGAACATCAGATTCAGGTCGATCACATACAGCACGGCGGCAACCCAGGCGGCCCGTTCTGAAAACGCTTTGCGTGTCAACTGCCACACGCAAACCAACGTCACGGCCGAAGCAGCCACCTGCAACATTTGAAAAAAGAAGTGTGCAGAATCCACATCATCAAGCCAGTAAAGCCCAGCCAGGATAAACGTGATGCCCGGCGGCATGTGGACCGTGGGCATTTCCATACCGCCCCAGCCAAGTTTCAGCGAGTACCCGTCTCCTTCAACGAGATTCTGCGCAATCATGCCGTATTCAAATGCCGCTTCCGGAGAAAAGTTGGCTTCAATCAGGACACGATGTACCCGCAGACCAACGCTCAGCAATATGAGCACAGACTAAGGCCAGCCAGCGCAACCGATTCCTCGGTTTCGGAGTGTCGCCGGAAGACATGCGCAAGTCCTGTCTTGTTAAGAACAGTTTGAGATTCGCGTGCGGACCATTGGTCAGAGGACTCTGTCGCTGGAGTGGCGACAGGCCGCCAGACTATCGCGGAATGTAAAACAATGTCAACTTGTGGATCTCTCCGCAGCAGTGATCCCCGTGTTGCCATTGAATCGTCAGCCCGCAGCGCGTTGACGACTTGTGGTCCAATCCACCCTCGATACGGAACACGTACGCCGGGTTTTGCCTGGCCTGTTCCATTGAACAACGTGTTCAGTGTCGCACAGCAATCGAAATGATTGCCCGACAGCCACATCTCACTTCGCGAAAGTGACGCGATCGAGCTGCCGCGCCTCCATTCCACTGAGCGAGTGGACGACCACTGGCTGGACTGATAGAACCGAAAGCCTGCGAATTCCAGAACGTTGAAGGCGATGTTTCGACCTCCTCTATCGGCCGTTTTCAGGGCACAGGTAAAGATGCCAGTTGTTGAGCTGCTCAGGGATCTCATTGCGATTCCCAGCGTCAATCCGATGGGACGCGACATCGACGGGCCGGAGTATCTTGAGGCCGGCGTGACCGATTATCTGGAAGGCTGGTTCGGCAAACTCGGCGTCGACTATCAGCGTATCGAACTGCAGCCGCGACGCTGCAACATTGTCGCGCGGTACGAGGGAAATCCTGATCGTCCGACGGTATGGCTGGATGCGCACCAGGACACTGTTCCGGTGGAGGGGATGACCATTCCGGCATTCGACCCGGAAGAACGAGGCGGACGGATTTACGGACGAGGATCGTGCGATGTTAAGGGGGGCATGGCGTCGATGCTGACCGCGTTCGCTCGAATCGTGCGCGAGCGACCAGCGCTGAGCGGTGACGTGATCGTGTCCTGCACCTGCGATGAAGAACAGGGCATGTCCGGCATTTGTGATCTCGTTGGTCGATGGGGTTCCGGCGGGACAGGTGACGCGGGGAAATGGCTCACGCGAAAACCAGATGCTGTCATCGTCGCTGAACCAACCTCGCTGAACATCGTGGTG
>JBDOMX010000981.1:0-22356 GCA_039831615.1 Planctomycetaceae bacterium | reverse complement strand
AAACTTCAGGATGTGAATTCCCTTTTCTCTTTGCAACACAACAACTTACAAACGTTCCGAAAATCAGACTCGGTTATTTAGCGACGAATCCGAACAGGCTCCAATCCCGTGACCTCGATAAAGTCACTGCCGATATCATTTCGGTACCATCTTTTCCCATGCAGTCCAACCGGCTTGCCGATGAATTCCTCAAGCACGACACCATCGTGACCTTCCAGTTGGGCCAACCTGCGTCCGTTCAACGACATCAGAACAAACCCACCCTCCGGCAATCTCTTAACAACACCGGCTCCAATGTAGCGACTGCCTGGCTGAACACTGCCCGGCAGGCTCAAAGAACCAGGACTGTCAGGCCCCGGATCCTCAACACCTGGGACCGGTGGACCTTCGGCACTTCGGGGGCCGGGGCCAGTGATCGACGCAGCTGGCATGTCCAGGATTGAATGCTGCGGATTCGCAGCGGCAACATTCAGCGGCGAAGGGACTTCGTTCGAAACCTCCGCAGACTGAGTGCTGCTGCCAAATTGAGATGCGATGAGTTCCGCGTCTCGACGTTCAGTCTCGGAAGTCAGTCGTTTAAAGTCTTCATATTCCGCTTGCCGTTTGCGATAGCGTTCGATCGCAGGAAACCTCAAATCGATTTGACCTGCCAGGGGCCGCCATGTTGCATTGTTCCGAAGCTCGTTATAGTCCGACTCGACACTCTGCAGATCCCAGTTTGTCGGATTGCCTCGCAGCATGGTGCGAAACCGCTGATCGATTTCCGCCAGTTCTCGTTGCTCGGCACGAATCTGATGAATACGCTTCAACCTGGAACTGGGGGCTGGTGTAGCGACAGCAGGTACGGGGCTCCGGCGCGGAACCAACCGAGTTGTGGACGGAGCTTTGAACGGGTCACGGTCGTGCTGTTCGCGAGTCGCTTCATCGACGGGCACCACGGTGTCCCCCGAAATCCAGCGACGTTCTCGCGCTGGCGGAGCAATCTTGTACATCTTGCGTGGGCCCGCTGCCGTCTCCAGTTCTTCTTCGCCAAGGATCGTGACTGGCGCGCCATGGGACAGGCGACGCTGCCATACACTGGATTCCTCACCAAATTCGCTGCCGACGAAGACAATGACGCTGTCCTCTGTGACAGTTCCTGTGTCCGGCGCGGTTCGGTTGACGAACCGAGTTCGAATCCAGCTGAAGCTGCCCTTAGGTGGTTCAATCGCGAGCCAACCACCCGGATCGTGACGATGGACCATTACCAGGTCATCTGCCTGCAGCCGTTGAGTCGGATAGTAGTCTGCGTTTCCACCACTGCGAACAAGCGTATCGTCCTTAACGACGACAGCCGGGTACGGAAACTCTCGAGCCTGTCCTTGCACACGATCTGCCATGAATCCTGTGATGACGACAACCAGAGCAACGGTAATACTTCGCATGGGATACTCCATCCATCAGAAGTGCCTGTCCCTCGACATCCATCATCAAGGGAAATTGACATTCCGCGTATGTAGCACCTGAGGTCAGCTGACGGCACAGCGATTCGGGTCCGAATTGCCGGAAATGATCGGCAATCCGTGGCATCAGAATGCGATTCCGGCAGGATTTGCCGGGTCGACCGTGAGCAACGATCAGGCCTGCCGATGTCACCGATGATTCTGAAGGAGGCTCTCAACTTGATGTCGCGGGCCGCACCTGAATCGGGCTTCTAAACAGCCTGTCGCGTTTCACCCACAACATCTGCCCCGACCACGGAGAAAGCCGGCTCTGCACAGAGCCGGCTTTCTGAATTACTGTTGGGCTGACCGTTCGCTGGTCAGTTACGACCGCCGCTTCCCAGGAGGTAGTTCACCTGGAATATATTCAGGAAAAAATTCCCGAGTTCCTCAGTGATCGTGTATCGCAACATGATCACATCGCCCGGTTGAATCAGAATTCGTTCAGAGCGATCTGCGATCGCGCGGTTCAGGTCCACCTTAATGGCCATTTGATTTCCGCAGGGAAGCTCACGCATAATGATCACTTCTGACGGCTGACAATACCCGCTGGCACCGCCATTACCACCACCACCTGCGCCGCCACCACCGCCTCGGTTGCCGCCGAGACCACCAATTCCGCTACCAATGCTGCCAATCGGGCCGCCTGCCAACGCAATCGCACCGATCACGTCTAAATCCTTGTCACGCGGCAATGGATGTTCACCGCCGCCTAACAGTCCGGCTGAGTAGAATGTTTCTCTGTCACGACTGCGAATAATCAGAATATCACCGTCAGCCAGGAGAACGTCATCGGCTGTAAACGTCGGTGGTTGTCTTGGATGATATCTTAACGGAATCCGGGTCACGTTGGGCGGATCCGGCAGAGCAGCCTCGTTGCAGAAGCATGGATCCTCGCAGTTTTCGAGGCACAGATTCCCCATGATCGTGTCGTAATTGACCCCGTCCTGCATCATACCGCGATAAATGTAAACCTGGTTTTCAGCATCAAGACCTGGCATGCCGCCGGTTTCGCTCAGCGCGTGAAGCACGTCATTTTCATAAGCTGGCAAGTCCACAATGTGACCAGTTCCTCGCTTGGTAACGCCATCAAGTCCTCCGCCTTCTTCACGAATGACCAGTATACGCACAGTCCGACGGCGAATCATCGTCAGAATCACCTGAGCATCCTGCCTGGCGATATCGCTGCCGGATTCGGTATAGGCATTCTGAACCGCATCTGTGGCCTCGATCAGTGACATCCCTTCGACGTTCACTGGCGCAATATACGGAAGAGCCACCGTTCCATCTTCTCTCACGACCACTGGTGACCCCACAGCAGGCGGCAGGTTACCATCTTCCGGAAAATGGACCGGAGGCAGGACCGCATCGCTACCGTCGACGCTGAATATGTCGGGAATATGCAGTCCCAGAACATCGCCCGGTCCTAACGCATAGAACGAAGGGACGTCCTGCCGCAGCCGCAGCATGTTGATATCAATGAAGTCGTCCTTCAACTGTCCGTCGAGAAGCTGTCGCGGCAGACGAGACACCGGAATTCCGGTTACCGTTTGACATCCGGTGCTGCCAAGTACAACCGAAATGCAAATGGCAGTCATCGCCAATGTGCCTGATCGCTGCAGTCCGAGTTCGTTAGCGCGATCCGATTGTTTCGCATTTGTCGTCAGAGTGGCCATCTGGGTATCCCCTCCCATTAACTCTCGAGTCGATTCCGTCGGAATCTTCCCGGTGAATCCTGCCTGCGGCGCAGGTCCAGTTCGTTTGTCATCGGTCATCATGAACTGCACTACTCATAAGGTCGCAGTGGCAGCGCCTGGTCTTCAGGAAGTGTGTCTGAATTATCCATTCCGTCATCCAGCCGGAGATAGCCTCCCGTGCCAGCACCTGTCGGAGGCAGAACAGGTGGTACGGACCCGGCAATCGGCGGTGGTGCAGGCCCTGCCATCGGCGGCGGCGTGCCCTGACCATTCCAGCCAAACGATTGTGGCTGTGCCGACGACATCTGCAGATTCATCCGGGCCGTAGGAGAGATCGGAATCTGAGTCCAGTCACCGACGCCATCCTGCTGGGCGGCAAGGGCACCGTGAGAGAATCCGTCGAACCACGAATTCACTTTGCAGCGACCTTCAGCGGACTGATAACATGATTTCCAGTAGCACTTGGGCGGCAGGGTTGGTTGACATCCATTTCCACCCTGAATGACGTCACGGTAACCGGCTTTAAATCCTTTAGCGAAATGGCGCGGATGGTCGAGTTCGTCGTAGCACCATGACCACTCATTCCACGCCTGCTGCGCCATGCATTTGTGTCTCAGGCCGGTTCCGAAGCCGTCCTGGCCGCTTTGCAGCGACGCACAACCGGTCAACGACACGGTCACCAACATCAGCAGACTTATATTTTGGATGCGTTTCATCAGTACCAACTCCGCTCCTCTGACAATCCCATTCACTTTGAGTTCGACTGTCGTGAAATCAATTGTCCGTCGTGCGATCAAATACGTACACATTTGAGTGGTTATTGTTCGTCGACCGGCAACGTCCCGATTCGCTGGGCGGCCAGTTCGAGAGAGTTACGAACGCCTCTGTCGGTTTCGACGTTGTAACGATCGACCAGGCGTTCCAGAATGACACCGGATTCGCCATCAAAATCCCCAAGCGTCAGTGCGGCCATGCTCCGAACGGCCGGATCTGAATCATCCAGGCGATCGGTCAGAAATCGGACGGCATCCGATTCCCGTGACGTGCCCACCAACATACGCATACTTGAAGTCACCTGGCTGCGAACTCCGGAATTCGAATGTTCAGCCATAGCCAGTAACGTCCGAACCGATGCGTCATTAATGATTCCGCGAACCAGCAGCGAGTCTCCTGCAGCAGCAGCGACCATGGCATCGCTGTCGGTGCAGTATTTTTCCAATGCAGAATCTACTCTGGTATCGCCTGCCGGAGCGTCCGCCAGGACCGCTGCGGCCAACGCACGCCGCGCCGGATCATTGCCGGGCTCAAGTGTCGACAGAAGTGCTTCGACATGACGAGATGGCGAGTCCAGCCATGCAGCCATCGCACTGGAGGCCTCCGGCAGTTCGACGGCTGAATCCGTCGCTGAAATCAATGTGTTGCCAGAATCAATCACACTCAAGTGTGCGACTCCGGGCGGCTCACCGGGTAATTCGCTCTGCATGGTGACAGACTGAGGATTCAGGGAGTTCCTGAGCTCAGCGCTCGCGTCGACAGCGAGTGATTCAGCCGTCGGTAATTCCAGCTGAGCTCTTCCTGGACTTTGCGCTGATGTAACAGCACGCAATGTCGGTTCCGGGGCAGCAGCACGCAATTGTTCGGCTGGCAGACTGGCAGCCGCGACGAGCGGCGCATCCGCCTGATGCGTCACGTCTGCGTCTGGTGCTCTGAATGACCGCGTTTGATTCAGCGACGCGACACGGGCAATCCCGTTCTGAGCGTGCTCATTGGAGGGAAAACGGCGCAAGGCCCTTCGATACGTCAAGTCAGCCTGTTCAAGACGTCCCTGGCTTTCGAAAGTACGGGCGATCGAGATCAATCGCTCGGGAACCGCAGTGTTCGAACGATCCGCACCGCGGTGCCGCGTCACCGAACTATTAACAGCGCACCCGACGCTGCCTGACATAACGAGGATTCCACACAGGAGACCGATTGACGGATGCCGAGATCGCATCTTAGATTTCCCCCTCAGACACAGTTCATGCACAGATACAACGAACGACGCTTGACCTGTCAAACGCGGCCGGTTTCGTGTGCTTCGTGCCGAATGATTCGGCAACTCGTGTTGGTCTGGCACGCGGCGCCGCCAATCGGACCGATAGGACCGAGACGGAAAACCGCTATCACCGTTTCATTGATCGGTATCGCTACCCCAGGCACATACGTCGAATTCAAAACAAACGGCCTAATCCATGAAACCGCTGCTCAAGTTCATCAATTTGTTCAAACTCGATACTTGAGCTAAAGTCCGCAGTTGGACATGACTCATCATCATTTGCAGCTTCCATGATTTCATTTGCCATCCTCCTGACCCTGAGTTTCGTATTGCGAACGGTCATTGGACTGAGATCGGTCCTCAAGGGATTGACGGCACGTAGTGCAGCGGGATGGGCGATCGCAGCTTGTATTGTCGCGATGGCATCGGTCAGCATGCGGCTGCTGCCCGACATTCCGGACGGAATCACTTCCGCAACACATTCTCTGGCAGCCGTCCTGTTCCTCGCTCCACTGATCGACATTCTGGGTGCGCGTAACCCCGGTCATCGCGCCTGGCCCTGGTTTGTCGTCATCCCAATGGTTGTTGTGCTGCAGTGGTCCAACGTATCACACCTTTTCTCAGAACGTCTGGTGACACCGGTCAGGATTCCGGTGCCGGCACTCTCGGGCTTTCTACTGGTACTGATCATGGGAACAGGCAACCACTTCGGCACCGCGAATACTTCGGCGTGCCTGTTCGGAGCTGCAGCAATTCTGTTGTTCACGCTTCCTGTCACAGAATGGGGCGTCTGGCCAGGCGACATTGTTTGCCTCGTATCAAGCATTTGCCTGGCGATTAGTGCGATTCTGGTCGAAGGTCGACACAAGGCTCCTGGCGAACGAATCGGTCACGAGCAACTCTGGATTGATTTCCGGGATATCTACGGCGTGGTGTGGTCTCGTCGGTCCATGGATCGAATTAATCAGTTTGCAAACCGCGAAAACTGGAATGTCAGGATGACGCTTAATGGCTTCCGACCGTGGAGCAATTCTCCGCAGTCGATGGAAAACACCGAACGTCCTGAAGAGATTCTAAGATGGGTTCTTAGACGTTTCGCCGAAGATGATTTTCTGGACGCATACTTACGTGGTAGTCAACCTCGAAAGGGGTGTCGGGGACCGTAGATTGCGCATCCCGGTGATTCATTGATTCGAACGGAATCGACTCGACCATCACGTGTTGATTGCTGCGTACCACACATCCGCAACGAAACCACGTCATGTTGATTGATGACAGTGATCGTCAGCTGACCATCGGAATATCCGACCTGCACTCCGAATCCTGGTCCGGATGAATATACAGAGATCCGCTGCTCTGAACTCCTGTAATCGCGTCAAGGATGACCGACAAACGATGCGGATACGAGCAGATGGCGTTTGACTTGCGTCGACTCGACTGCGGCGGGGGTTCCTGATTCAGGACCCAGGCAATTCACGACGAGACCGGTACTGTCGGCTGGCTGCAGAATCCGCATGGGTTGCCGGATCGTCATCGTTTCGGCATTCGTTGCCGATTTCCATGATTACCCACTCCGTTGGGCTACCGTCGACACCACGGTGAATTCCACTGAGTTCAATTCTGCCCCTTGTTTCCGGGACAGAACGAGCAAAGATGCAGTGTCCGTCGTCGGGTGTGTTCAGGAGGAGCCTGCATCGACGACTGTCTCGTCTTCCAGGCGAGTTTCTGCAGGTGGCGGAAACTCGGTCAGCCACACGAGGTGTTTTGCTGACTGGGCCTGAGTCTTCGATTCAGTCTGATTCTCCAATGAACATCCGAATTATTGCGACCGTGGTGCTTTGCGTCCTCTCCGTTCCCGTTTTCGCTGAGTCGGAGTCGGTCGATCAGGAAACTGCGCGACGCCAGACGGCTGTTGCCTTGAATTACTGCCGCGCGGCACTCCACCGGATTCGCCGAAATCCACATAAGCGGGTGTTTTTGGAAGAACAGCAACGGATCCTGAATAACCTCAACCTGAGTAAGATCGCGGATCCCGAGGTCATCACACTGTACCGTGCGGTTCTGGATGAAATCAGCCAGGTTGAGGTCAGCGAACGCGAACGCCAGGTGATCGGCGAGCAGTTCAAACAGGGAACAAGTCGCCGGTTGAGCACCAGCTTTCTCGTGATCGGAGCGCAGGTGGCGACCGGACAGGTGGGTAATGTGATTCAGACCGGGGCGAACAGCTGGTGGGACTATCGTAATCAGGAAGTGCGCCGAGATGCTGACGTCTGGAAGGTCAATCGAACTGAGTTCAATTCTCTGATGACACGATCGACCACGTTTCTGGACAGCTTTTGGAAGTTGACTCGCAACAACAATATTCCGGACAGCTGGTTGATCCGTGACCAGGATCTGGACCAGCTTGCGGTCGTCCTGCGAGAGTCCGACGGTGAGCGACGACTCCGGATGCTGCGGCGGTTGGAACGCTTTATGACGTGCTACCCGCCATACTGGTATTATGTGGCGAGGACTCAACAGTCTTTGGGACAACTCGACGAAGCGATGGAAACGTATCGTCGGCTCACTGAAATCGGCAGCGGACACTTTCGTCAGGACGACATGCTCGCAGGAAGCGTGGCAAACATGGCTTTGATTCAGGAAGCTCGAGACGATCCAGAGGCAACTGAACTGGCACGACAGACATCTGATCATTCCAACCGCAACTGGGAAGCAAACCTGGTCTCCGCGTGGGTTCTTGGACGACACGCTCAGCATCGTGCTGCGGAAGATCTGATTCTGTGTAATCTCGATGATCAGCTCGAAACGTCGCAGAGTACGATCGCTCTCGTCTCTTTATATTATCATGCCGATGATCGTGCTCGACTTGCCAAATTGCTGCAGGACACCCGCGTGACGGCAGCAGTGCCAATTCCTGGTTTGCTCCTGTGCGCGCGACTGCTGGGCAGCGAAACGCTGCCTGCGCCCGCTTCGAAACGTCTTGCGTCGAGTATGAACGCCGAATATCAGTCAGGTGTGCGGTCAGATGTTGTTGTTTTGCGCGCCGCCGCAGGATGGAAACTGCGTGATGCTGAACCTAAAATCGCGATGGCTGGCGTTGAATTGAAATCGGCAGGTTTTCGTCAGCTTGCCGGCGATGTGATCGCAGAGTTTCGAACCGATCCTGTTGAAATGAATGCAACCGCTCATCAGGTAGAACTGACACTGCAATATCCTGGCATCCCACCCATTCGCGTAAGTCTGTCGCCAGCTGCCTCTGCGTTGGATACGAGATCAGGGAGATTGACCGGACTCCGGCTCGGACCCCGATCTCGCGTCGCACTGGAGGTCGATGCCATTGAAGTCGATGGGGTGCGTTTATCGTTCAATGACGAGGGCAATCAGGCCGGGACTGTGAAGGGTGCGGCAATTGTTTCGGGGGAGCCCGTGAAGTCGTAGCATTTGTCAGTATCGCTGGTGGCGCGGACGGGTTGGCATCGCAGCTGATGTGCGTCCAACTCCGTTTGCTAGATCGTGTCAAGATCTGAAACCATTGCGAGCGTGGACGCACAAACAGCATCTCGCCAATTGTCTTCGGTGAACTGGTTTTTCCATTCCGGCCGACGCCAGGCAAAGTTGATCGCGCGGGAACTATTGATGAGGGCTCCTCCGGGCTTTGAGCCGAAGGCTGCAGCAACATCCGCGGACGTACCACCCTGGGTGCCGTAACCGGGAACCAGGAATGGTGTATTGGGCATACGGGATCGGAGATCAGCAAGTTCCTGAGGCCAGGTTGCTCCCACGACCGCTCCCACAGGACCCCAATGTGACTCTCCACGGTACGTGACATTGAGCTGCTGCACTGTGTCGGCTACGGCCTCAAATAACGTGGTGCCGTCTGTCCTGCGATCCTGGAACGCAGCGGCTCCTGGATTACTGGTGCGGACCAGCACGTAGATCCCGGCGTTTCGCTCGATTGCTGTCTCCACAAATGGCTGCAGTGTGTCGTCTCCCAGGTATGGACTGACAGTGAGCGCATCAGCAGGGAAAGCGGCTTTGTTACTGGTTCCGTCAAGCCATGCATCGGCGTATCCGGCTGCGGTCGATCCAATGTCACCCCGCTTGGCGTCGGCGATCACGATAAGTTGCTGCTTCCGAGCGTGCTGCATGATCTGATGCAGCGCGGCCATGCCGGCCGGGCCCAATTGTTCGAAAAAAGCCACTTGAGGTTTGACCGCCGGAACAAACGGTCTGACGATGTCGATGATCTCGCAGCAAAAATACTGAAATCCTTCCGCTGCCTGGATCGGCGTGGGTGACAGGTCGCCATTTGTAATTTCAGCGGGCAACTGATCCCACCGAGGATCCAGACCGACAAGAGCCGACGTGCCAAGCGAACGAATACGGTCCTCCAGACGCGTCATATATGCGGACATCGATCTTTCATTCCTGCTATCGTGTTGCACGTTGAATCGTTCGGAACAAATCGGCTGGTCTTACCGGATATTCCGGACAGCGTCGCGTGATTTCGGAGCATGATGTAGTGGCACGATCAATTCATTCCCATTGATACTCAGTCATTAGAGAGCCAGAAAGTTGACCCTTTGCAGACTTCGACGTAGTTTTGCAGGAGACCCATCGTGAAATGGACGATCGCGTCGACTTCCGGGTCGCAACATTATCCCGCTGAACGAGTGTAACGCGGAACCCGAAGAGCGACACCTGCCCTCTAATGTCTGAGCCGGGAAATGACCGCTATGATGATAATGCGTATGCTGATCAAGTTCTGCCGACGTGAAGATGGAGTGACATCCGTCGAATACTGCGTGATGATCGCCTTAATCCTTCTGGTCCTCATAGTCGGACTTGTCGCAACCGGAGGAGGTGTCGCCGGCTGGTGGGGAGATATTGACACCGACCTCGGTACACACGGATTCTGATCCCGACACGTCCCTGGCTGGTGTCGCAGTTCGTTTATCCAGACTGGTCACGGAGCGGGGTCGAATCGTGCAGGATGGCCCAACAAGATGCCTGATCGGGCTGGGCGGCAACGTCGGTCCGGTCGACAACACATTTGTTGCGGCATTGGAGATGCTCGATCATGAAGGCTGCCGTGTTATTTCACGCAGTCAATGCCATCGGTCGGCGCCAATGGGAACGCATGCAGGCGGTACATTCACCAATGCGGCGGCGTGCATCATCACAGATCTTAGTCCGTTGCGCCTGCTGGATCGAATGCAGGAGATTGAGCACACAAATGGTCGTGTGAGAACCGTCCATTGGGGACCCCGCCCCCTCGATCTGGACTTATTGTTCTACGGACAGGAATCCGTTCATTCGGAGCGTCTGAGGGTGCCTCACCCTGATTTGTGGTATCGACGCTTCGTACTCGATCCCCTCGTCGAGATCGCGCCAGATTGGAAACATCCGAAAAAAGCGTACACCATCAATCAACTCCGTGGGCGACTGGACCAGCGGCCACTGATCATTGAGGTGGATGGCGCTGAGGTATTGCCGCTCGTCCCGGATCGCTATTCCCCGGGTACGGCTCTCATTCGAGCTTCTGGCCGTTTGCAGTCAGGCCGGTCGTCTGTCGACAAACCGTTTTGTGAAGTGCGCGTGCGAAGCGGAGACCAGCAATCGCAGGAAAGCGAGGAATCGAAAGAATTCCACATTGATGTCCGGGGAGAAGACTTGCCCAGGCTGATTGATGTCATTCTATCAGCAGCAGTAGGAAAATGACTTGGACTCGGTGGCTGCACATTTCGTTGAAATCGCGTTCAATGTTTTTAACAGTCGACGGCCCGTGTTATCCGTCGCAATCACAATAATCCTTTCATCTGTTGCGTTTTGATTCCGGCCATTGGGGTTGTAAAGGTCTTGACGGAGTGCCGCACAATTGGTTCATAAGTTGCTGGTCATGAAAACCAGTCTGTCTTCGCTGGGGTTGTGTAAAACGATTTCGACCTCATAGATTCTTTTCAAAATTGCGGATTGCAATGGAATTTCAGTCTCAAACGGGGCCGTTGTCATGAGTACCTGGCTCAATCCGACTGCTGCGCCTCCTGCCTGGTTGCGGTGGTTCGCAAACGATGCAGCGCGAGCCATTCTCGATACTGCTGTGCACGCACCAATTGGTTGCCATTACTATTTCGGTGAAGAACGAAATGAGTGGGAAGTGACGGTATTCGTCTCGGACACCGAAGTTGTGGGGGGGCCACGCGACGGAACACTCGTTCCCTGCCGGATTCAGCTGGATGTGTCGCACGCGATTGAGTTGTTTGACGAAATGCCTGGGATTCACTGGCAAGCTGGACCCATTCCGGAAGAAGACGAAGTGGACGAGCATGTGTCATTCGAAGGGTGTGTCAGAGGCCATCAGGTATGGCTCCGAATTCTGGCTCAGGCGCCCCGGCAGGCGGGCCCAGGAAGACTGCTGCACGTGTCGACTGGCGAACTGGAAGAACTTTGGTAGTGGGCCGATCTTCTGAGTGATTCTGAATCTGACTGATCAAATTCAATTCGCTGCAGTCGACTTAGGATTGCTCGGGTAATCACTGTCGCGAATTCAATGGAGCCATCACGCTCCGCCGTGATGATCAGCTGCCAAAACAGCACAGTTGTTGCTCGAAAGGTCCTTAGCAGCTTGCTGTGTGAGCATCAGACGCGTTGGCATCGCGGACAATAGAATGTGGACCTTTGGGCCTGAACAATGCGACGGATGAGCGTTACGCCGCAAGTCGGGCACAGCTCTCCGTCCTTCTGGTAGACACGGTGCATGTTTTGATAGCTGCCGTCACGGTTCAACGCGGTTCGGTAGGTCCCGTCCCCGAGCGTCGAACCTTCGTAACGGATGGCATCGTTGAGAATCTGAGAACTCGCCTTCGCGATCCGCGCAATTCGTCGAGCGGACAGCGAGTTAGCTGGTGACTCAGGTGAGATTCCGGCTTGATGTAGAATCTCGCTTGCGTAGATGTTGCCAATTCCCACGATCAAATTCTGGTCGAGCAGGGCGTTCTTGATCGGGCGTCCTGTCCTGGCAAGCTGGTATTTCCATTCGCTGGGTGACATCGCAAGCGGATCAGGCCCCAGCCGTTGGCGCAGTTCGATCATTTGCTGTTCATTGAGCAGTCCTACCGTTCCCAGACCTCGGCGATCCCAGAATTCGAATGCATCCGCGTGACCAGGTCTGGGGTCCAGCTCCCATCGGATTCGACGATGAACTTGGGTCGGAGGGGTATCGACCAGCAGCAGACCGGTCATTCTTGGTTCGATCACCATCGACCGGGAGTTGTCCAGGGTGATCACGATTCGTTTCGCCAGCCGGTGAATACCCACAATCCGGCTGTTCCTGAGTACTCGTCGAAGTGTTTGTTTCGATGGGTGAATCTGAATCGGCTTGCGAGCGCATCGGCAGAATCGCATCACTTGAATTTGACGTCCGACAAGGTGACTACGCACTCCGCGGACCATCGTTTCGACTTCGGGCAGTTCGGGCATGACAAATGACTTCGGCCGGAAACACCGGCATTCAACGGGCGGCTGGCACTGACTTGAATGGTTGGACCGTCAAAATTGCCCGGCCTGGCCCGCTATGGGCTACCCAATTGGCAAAGTCCATTCGCGTGACTGAAACGGTGTGATCGGCAGGTTGCGGAATCAGGGGAAACTTCTTGACGCCGCTTAGCGGCTGGACGATGCTAAACAACAGGTTCTGCTGTAACCAGCGGCCCCGTGCGCCCAACGTGCGTTTCCGTTCATATAGAGATCTGTTCCGGCCAGTTAAAGGTCCAAATCATGGTCTGTGCTTCAGCCAGCTTCTCCTCCATTGTGCGGTACGCCGCGGCCTTGATGATCACCTGTTCGTTCTCCGCCATCGGGGCGGATCCAGCGGACCATGCTGATGATTTCGCGGCTTCCGCGAAATTACGTGGAGCGGCTCGCGCGGCCGCTGAATCCGGGAACTTTGTGGGCGCTGCTTCGAACCTCCGAGACGCCACACGAATGGCTGGCAATCATGATGTCGCTGAGCGAGCAGGGCGACTTGCTGAATCGCTGGCGGGTGGTGCTTCCCTGGCCGATTTCACCGAACTGATTGAATTGATCCAGGGACAAACAAGCCCACCTGCCTTGTGGGAAGATACGGACGGTGAGGGCGGGACAATTTCAACGTTCGCCCAGGGCATATTTGTTGGAGGTCCGGCGGTACTGGCTTCGGTGGCTCTTCGATCAGACGGAAGCCGGCTGGACGCTGTCGCATTCGAGGCCTCACGGGCAAATACAAACACTGATGTGCGTGTGGAATCAGAGTTGCGTCTGATTTCGTTGCCAAAGCTCGAACAGCGGGTTGCAAGTCTGGTCGCCAGTGGCCAACCGATTCCGGACGACGTCCGTAACCTGGCCGGCATTTCCCGTGTCCAGTACCTGATGACATTTCCGGAAACGGGAGATGTGGTGATCGGTGGTCCGGCAGCGGATTGGGCGGAAGATGAAACGGGACGGATCGTCAGCCTTGCAGATGGTCGACCGGTGTTGCAACTTGACGATCTGATTGTCTTGGCGCGGACCTTCTCAAACGATGGCCGGTCGTTCTTCATGTGCAGCATCGATCCGAAACAGGAGCAGGTGCAGGCTGTGAATGATTTTGTCCGCGAACATCGGCGTTCATTGAGGCCAGGCAATGCTGCGGAGTTCACAGAAGAACTGGGACAGATCCTTGGTCTGCAGAACGTGATCGTGGACGGCGTTCCGTCTGATTCTCGCGTTGCCAATGTGATCGTCGCAGCTGACTTCCGGATGAAACAAATTGGGATCGGAGAGGTCCAGGGGGCGCCTGGAATGAAAAGCTATTTTGATTTGCTGACGCGGTCCGAGCAGCGTGGCAGCGGGGGCATTGATGCTCTGCGGTGGTGGATGGGCGTCGGCTATGAAGCAATTCGCATGTCCGCGTCCGGCGACTCCTTTGAGTTTTCCGGAGAATCTGTCCGATGTCTGTCGGAAGACCAGATCGTGAACCCTGATGGAACTCGGCAGGCGACTGGTCAGGCTCGTGGAGCCAACGCCAGATTCGCGCAGCTGTTTACAAAGCACTTTTCGGAGCTGGCGTCAGAGGACTCGATTTTCGCCGATCTTCAAAATGTATTTGACCTGGCCATGGTATCAGCTCTGGTGAATTCGCAGGGGATCACCCAGTTGGCGCGTCTGGACTCCGACGCATTCGATGCGGTTACCGTGGAATCTGTTGACGTTCCGACAGAATTAATGACCACCGTCGCCCATCGAGTATTCGCGGGCCGTCATGTGGTCGTACAAGTGGCGGGCGGTGTGCGTGCGGATATGGCGTCGGTGGTTCGTGATGCTGACCGATTTCAGGCATCAGAACATCTGTCACAGACGGCGACCGACGCATCGCCGATTGGACATGCAGCCGGGGCATGGTGGTGGGATGCCGCTCGCTGATTCTGACAGATCACAGCCTGCCGGTCATAGCGATTGAAATATGAAATGACGATGGTGAATCACCATCGTCATTTTTCGTTTTGCGAGTTGTCTTTTCCAGCGGTGCCAACCCACATTTCTCAAAGGGAGCCCCAAACAGGGGCTGGCTCATTGCCACCAGTTGAGTGGAGTCTGCCAGTGGCGGCGTGGAGGCAATGTGCCTGTCCCGAATGTCACCGTCGTAAGGTTTCGCTAGCAACGAAAGGCCCCTGCAGAGCCGGGATCCCACTCTCCAGCAGGCGGTCCCATCTCGGCCGGATCGCATGAACCTTCCAGATGTCCGCGGGTCGAAGCGAATATACTGCCGCACCGTCATTCGCGTCTATTCGTGTCCATTGGCAGTTCACTGTCGTTGGTCGTCAGACCAGAGCTTCGGCACGTAGCAAACTGGTGTTTCAGCAGTGCCCTTCGTTGGCAGCCACTGTTGCCTGTCAAAATCGATGCTGGCAGCATCGGCAACGTTGTCGACGCCGCCAGCGTGAGAGTGCCATTCGTGACTGTTCCCATTTGGCGGCGGGACAACCTGTCGCTGGACTCGCCCGCCACCGTACCACGCGTTATGATCCGGTCAGGCGGTTCACTGGAGCCATGATCATCCCGAAAAAAAAGTCGCATACGCAAGTCATTCACAATGCCGAGACTGTCACAGGCAGATCTGATTGATCTCAACCGTACGTTCGAAGACCGAACACCCGAGGAACTGTTGGAGTGGGCACACGGGACCTTCGGAGCTCGCTTGGCAGCACTCTCATCGATGCAACGCGCCGGGTGCGTGATCTGCCACATGCTGCAGTCGATTCCAGTCAAAATGCCGGTTCTGTTCGTCGATACTGGTGTCCTCTTCGAAGAAACACTCGCAACTCGTGATCGTATGATCGTCGAGTATGGGCTGGAACTTCGAACGCTGACTCCTGAGAAGACCATGGAACAACAGACAACGGAGTTGGGCGTGTTGTATCTGTCCCCGGAAGGACAGAAAGAATGCTGCGAGCTGCGCAAGTCAGCTCCTCTTGATGCCGTCAAGGATCAATTTGATGCTTTGATCGGCAGTCTGAGGCGCGCAGATGGCGGACAACGTGGGAGCTGTCCAGTGTTGGCCGTCGACCCGCGTTTGAACGTGCTGCGAATCAATCCGCTGGTCAATTTTACGGACGAGCAGATGGATGAGTATACCAATCAGTCAGAAGTCATTACGAATCCGCTGCATCATCAGGGATATTCGTCGATTGGTTGCAACCGGTGTACGACGCCTGTGATGCCCGGAGAACCTCGTCGGGCGGGTCGCTGGCGACACCTGGGGCCATGGTCCGTCTACTGCGGCATTAACCCCACCGATCTGGATCCCGATCGTTCACCGGTCATCGAGTTATCTCAGGATCTGGTGGACAGCATTCTCGGCCGCAGTACGGATTACATGATCTGATCCGTGCCGGATGATCTTAAAGATGCGGTGAGTAACCGCAACAAACCGTATCATCCCGAATGGGAATGTTACGGAGACTGCGAACTTTGCAATTGTTTTTGGGGGATTCCTTCGTCGGGCCCTTGCATCCCGCTTGGTAATATGGGCACTATTGGCACAGATCGAACGGTTCGTGGCCGCCGTGTGCTGCGGGTGCCTTTTCCTTCGAGTGTATCGACTCTCATGTTTCCGAATTTCGTGGCGTTGCTGATTGCTTTTGGCGTCAGCGCACTACTTGCTCCGCTGGTGGCCAGATTGGCAAGACGGTTGGGAGTCGTCGATGCGCCGGACCGGGACCGAAAATTTCATCTGAGCAGCGTGCCGCTGACCGGTGGTCCTACGCTGCTGATTTCCGGCGCGATCGCGATCGGAGTGACTTGGGCCGTGTTTCCAACTGTCCTCCGGAACACCTCGGGTGACAGGGCATTCCTGACTGCGCTGTTTTTTGCGAGCCTGGTCATCGTTGGCGTCGGCCTTCTTGACGACCGATTTGCGGTCCGCGGCCGACAAAAACTGCTGGGGCAGTTAATCGCAGCCGTGGTCATGCTGTTGGCCGATATTACAATCAGCAGAGTCAGCTTGTTTGGATGGACGATTGAGTTCGGTGATTTCGCTCCTCTGATCACGGTCGTGTGGATCCTTGGCGCGATCAACGCACTGAATCTGATTGATGGCGTTGACGGATTGGCAAGCACCACCGGCATCGTGTTGAGTTTGTCCATTGCGGCAGTGGCGTACGTTCTGGGCGGCCGCCCGGACGGAATTCTAATCGCGTTGGTTCTGGCGGGATCTTTATCCGGATTCCTGATTCACAACTTTCCCCCGGCTCGGATGTTTCTGGGTGACTCGGGAAGCATGTTGATTGGCCTCGTGCTTGGAGCAATTGCACTCAAGACGTCAATCAAGGGAGTTGCGGCAACGGCATTGATTATGCCCACAGCAATCTGGGCCATCCCGATTTTTGATGTGTCAATGGCGATCATCCGGCGAAAGTTGACTGGTCGCAGCATTTACGCAACGGACCGCGGTCACTTGCATCATTGTCTCGAACGCAAAGGACACGGTGGTTCGCAGGTGCTTTTGGTTGTTGGCTCATTGTGCGCGATGACCGGCATGGGCGCGATTGCCGGATCCGCGTTGGATAATGAGCTGGTGACGCTCGTCGTCGCCATGACGGCAATCTTCCTTTTGGTTGTGACGCGTTCATTCGGCCATACCGAAATGGGTTTGATCCGGAATCGAATCATGCGGCTAGCGGGGTCTATGATCAACCGTCCCTCAACCACCAATGCCGGGGTGAACGATGAACAGGCGCATCTCAATGGAAATCACGACTGGGAACGTTTGTGGGTCACGCTAACCGAATTTGCTGAACGTTTTCAAATGGACAAGGTCGAGTTGATGGTCAGCCTTCCAGCTGTCGGCGAAGAATACCATGCGAGTTGGCGACGAGCTTCCAGCGTCGAGCACCATGAAGCCTGGAAGTCAGAGATTCCCCTGGTCGTTGAGGGGATGCGCGTCGGACATATTCGAGTTGAAGGAGCAGTTGGCGATGGATCGATCTGTGAATGGATGAGCAACCTCATTGGCGGCCTGAAGGCCTTCGAAGAGGAGTTGATCATGCTGATTCGTGAATTGCGGCAGCAACACGACGTTTCAACCGGCAATGTCGTGACATCAGCGGCGGAACCGCAAGCCTCGATATCGACGTAGGTGTCGCGAAGTGTATTCCCGAAACAGCGGTTTTCGATCCCCGAAAGGGAACGATGTGCGGTCGGCTTCTCCATGGTCTGAACGATTCGGGGTAGCGGCGATCGTCCTGCTTCTTGTGACGGTTTGCCTGCTTCCCTGGCTGCATGGTGGGAATATTCCGCTTGCCAGGCTGGTATTGCAGGTGGGGTCGGCGGCGGCCGCTCTGCTGTCGCTGGTTTCCTCTGTTTTGCGCAGAGAGCAGTCCGAGTTTCCTCGAATTATCTTCCCACTGGGCGTTCTCTTTGCCGTTGCCGTTATACAGTTGACGCCTGTCCATGCTCCCATGGTCAGTCAGATGAACCACGCTGTCCTGGCGGATCTGCGCCCTGACTTCACTCAATTCAACCAGAGTGAAATGACGGTTCGAACCGCGTCGCCAGGTGATACCCGAATGGTTGCGGCTCAGCTTGTTGCCCTGATGCTGTTGGCCATCACAGCATTCGACCAGATTCGAACTCAGCGAACCGTCATTTGGAGTCTGGCGACATTCACTGCCAACGCGTCCCTGCTGTCACTGTTGGCACTTGTTCAGTCGCTTCAGGCAGATCTGTTTCTGATTCGTGACGAATGGTGGACCGGAATGGGTATGCCCTTCGGTACGTTTGTCAATCCAAACAATGCCGCTGGCTGGTTTGCGTTAGGACTCGCCTCAGGCATTGGATTGTTGGTCCTGCAGCTTGATACGCCGGCCGGCAGCGGCGGATACTCCCGGCACGACAACAACACAATCCAATTGATTTCCCGAATCATCCGTTACATTGCCGCGTTAAACTCCCGACAGGTTCTTGTGTGGTTCTCAATCGCGTTAATTGTCTGTGCAATTGCCGCAACACGCTCGCGGGGTGGCATGATGGCAGCGGTCATCGCACTCGGCGCGATGATTCTTGTTTGTTTACAGGTGCGGCGACTGGCAGTGATCACGATTGTCCTGCTCGCTTCCTGCGCCGCAATCACAAGCCTCATGGTCTACCTGAATCTCCATCAAGGGGCAATACAGGAATTGCAGACGCTGAGAGATCCCGCTGGCGAATTGGCTGGCCGGTTTCAGCATTGGCGGGATTCGCTCCGGGCTGTATCGGACTTTCCAGTCCTGGGCGGTGGCCTGGGGGCCTATCGCTATGTAACGCTCCCTTTCCAAACAAAGGACATCGGCGCTTGGTCTCAAAATGCTGACAATCAATACGTCGAGGTGCTTGTTGAGGCGGGAATGATCGGGTGCGCTGCTTTCGTCATGCTCGGGCTCCCAATTCTGCTCCGCGCTATTCGAGCTGTTCGCCTGTTTGTTGTAGGTGCCGCGGGACGTTCGGCTGCGGCTGTTGCACTCGTGCTGGTGTTCGCGACAGTCTCGCAGGCGACGTCGGCTTTTGTCGATTTTGGCACTGCTCTGCCGGCGTCGTCATCCTTATTCGTTGTGCTCACATCAATGCTGGCTGCAATCCAGGAACCAGCACTTTCCGCCAGCTTTCGGCCTTCCGGCAGACTTGTGGCTGCTGGCATGCGTTTCGTATTGATCGCCGCGGCGATCCTGTTTACCAGGGATTTATCGGCCGCCCACGAATGCTACGTGGCCACAATCGCTGGCAGGAAGTTAGACGAACCGCCAGGTTCGTGGGAGGGGATACGAGAACGGGAAATGCTGCTGGACACAGCCAGAATCGCCCTTACCGCCCGTTCTGATGACGCACGGACACTCGAGTTGGTTTCGCGGCTGCTCGATGATGTTACGAGATCACAGTTTCTAAGAGGGTTGCCGGGGCTTCACGTCCCTGAGAATTTTCAAAACGCGTGGCCGCGTACGACGTGCATTGCTTTGGCCCGGCGGATGAATTCCCTGAGCGACGATCCAGTCAGCCAGCAACACTTGAGGAAAGTGTTCCTGAATCATTTGGACCGGTCTGGGATCGCTGAGCATGCCGATGACGTACTGCTCCGGATGCCATTACCGGCTCCGGTGGTCAGACGAACAGCCAAATGGCTGGTAGCATCAAGACCTCGGAGTCAGTCGGACGAGTACCGGTCGCGTGCCCGTTTCATGGAACCTGCAAACGGGCAGCTCGGGTTTGAATTGGGTGAAATCGCGTTCTTGAATGGTCATCCTTCACAACCCGAAGACATATGGAAGTATGCATTGAAGTCAGACGAATCGCTTAGATACCTGATCCTTGATGTCTATGCGACGGCTGACCGGATGGCGGAAGGGTTCGAGACCTTCGGCCCCACGATATATGCCCATGCGGTCAAGGCACTCATGCAGTCAAGACGGCCGGAATTGACCGACCGGCTTCGGAGCACCGCAGCAAGCCTGTGGGTTGAACCAGAATCGACACCGTCCACACAGCTGCAACAAGTCAGGGATTATCATCTGAGGCACCTTGGCGATCTGCAGGCAAGAATCGAATGGCTCGAACGGTGTGTGTCGTGGCAACCGGATACCCTGCGATACCATCAGGAACTCGCAATCGCTTATTCGAACACCGAACGGTGGGGCGACAGTGAGGATCAGTGGTATGAGGTGCTACGATTGGACGCCGAGAATCAGGCGGCAACACGAGGAATCGCAGCCATTCGTGAGAAACGGAATCATCAGGAAAAATAGACTTTATTGAGCCACTCCGGCCACGTCGCGTTGTCGAAAAACGACATCTCCGGGGATTCGTCGCGGGACGGAGTGCTGTTCACAATTGCTTATTAACTTAGTGAAAAGCGCGACTGGTCGTGGATTTGTAGTCGCGTCGGGGTAAGCTTTTGGACTCTGCGGCGGAGTTGTCTTCTGTCAGCTATGGACCGAACAATCGCAGGCGAACAGGAGCGGAAGCTCAGTGCACCAGAACCTTGAAACTCAATGGCCCGCATTGGAGGGACCGGCGTCGGAAGAACCCGGTTTGGACATTTGGGGCTTCTTTCAACGCCGCAAGTCGTTTTTGATTGTGTTGGCAGTCCTCGGCGCAGGTCTGGGATATTTGCTTTTTCAGCAGAAAATCTCCCAATATCGTTCCGTTGCCAGAGTCGAGGTCATTCAGCGGGTCAGCGAAAGTATTCTCCAGGGTTTGCTTGGAAAAGACATGCTGGCGGATGCGATGTTCGTAATCCCCAGCCCGGATGTCCTCGGTCCGGCTTATGATGCCGGCCTGTCAGGTCTGAAGACGTTTGAAGGATTAAAGGAAGATGTGCGCCCCTTGGCTAGCGATGAAGCTAAAGCTGAAGCTCGCGCTAGAGATAGGGCTAGGGCCGTGTCTGCTATTGCCCGGGGACTGACGATCAACCAGTTGTCGCAGGGGATCATCGAAATTCAATTCGTGGGGCCAGATCCTCAGGAGGCGACGCGCATCACCGACGCAGTGGCATACGAATATATCGCTCGACAGACTTCGTCGTTTGAATCAGAAACAGATAAGCTGGCGGCATTGCTGGAGAAGGACAAGAAGAAGATCGAAGACCAATTACAGTTGGCGAACGACGATCACGAAAGATTCATTACAGAAGCCAGACTCCTTGCTACTTATGATACCAATCAGTCGCAAAGTCGTTTGAGCGCGCTCAGTGCGAAGATATCCCTGTTGGACATCGAGGAAGCCGATCTGACTTCGCGGCTCAGTTTGTTCAATAAGAACCTGGGAGAAGAGGATCAACGTGCAGCCTTGCTTATTTTAATTGGCAAGGAGCTCGAAACTGAGGAGGAGACCATCCTACCGACACCTCCGACGACCACCCCCTTCCTGGACTCCCAAAGTCGCCGGAATGAAGCACGGCTTGCCAGCAAACTCCGCATGTCTCAGGCGCTGCTGCCATTGGTCGTCGATGCGGCCGTCCTGGAAAAGAAAGTCGGAGCAGGGCATCCACGGCTTCTGGAGGTACAGCACCGGATCGAATTGGTTCGCAGGGAATACTCGAAAATGGAAGGCATGATTCCGGATGCGGAACCAGAGCCTGAGCCAGAACCTGCCCCACTGGACGCAGACCCCGATATAAGTCCCGACTATCTTAAGGTGTTTCAACAGGCGCTCACTCACGAGTTGGAGGAACTTGATGCTAAGCGTTCGAAATTGCAAGACTTGGCGGAAACGGCTGAGCACCAGGCCTATCTCTTTAGCAAAGACCAGCAGTCTGAGCTGCAACTGCGGAGGAAAATCGAACTGCTTGAGGAACAGTACAGCAGTATTGCAACCAAGATTGGACAGACGGAATTGAATACCGACATGAGCGGTGTCCGTGCAGAAGTCATCATGCCGGCCTCCGCAGGCGATCTCGTTTACCCGATTCTTTATCGGTTTCTGGGGTTTGGCGGGTTTCTCGGGGCGATCGCGGGGTTGGGGCTTGGGTATCTGGTTGAACTGGCCGATCGCAGCTTTCGAAAGCCCGACGAGGTCGTGCGAGAATTCGGACTTCCGATCCTTGGTCACATCCCCTACATGAAGACTCCGCGGAAGAAAAAAGGCACACCAGACAACGACA
>JBDOMX010000101.1:0-5094 GCA_039831615.1 Planctomycetaceae bacterium | reverse complement strand
CATGTTCCCGCCTCCCTGCGGAACTGCTGATTCAAGCTGAAACCAGCGGGAGTTTACCACAACGACAATCAGCCAGCACAGATACCACTCCTCACTCAAAACTCAACGCAGTTTGGGATTGCACCCATCCGGACAACGCGCCGATTCCCTCGTCGGACGGGGGCAGTTCTGCGCCACAACTCATTGCTCCACTTCCCTCACCGCGCGGTCAGGAAGTGGAATGGGCGGTCGGCGACCGACCTCCATCGTCAGTCAACTATCGCCTGCTGATGATTTCCTGTCTCGGCGTCGGACTGACCATCGGCGCCGTCGCCATTCTCCATGGTTTTCAGCTTGAGAGATTGGCCGTCGTCTTTCGGGATCTGGGAGTGCAGGCTCGGGCGAGTGGAGACTCGTTGTCTGCCATCCAGCACCTGCGAAGGTACCTCGCCATTGCTCCCGACGACGTTTCAACCATCAGAGATCTGGCGTTCTCAGTTGAAGAGTCCGCTGAACGAGGAGGAAAAGCCCACTACCAGGCAATCCGCTTGTTCGAACGCATCCTCCGTGAATCGCCGGCCGACGCAGCTGTCCGCACGAAGGTTGTTGACGGATACATGGCCATCGGCCGGTTTGGCGACGCCATCGAGCATTTGGGACTGCTCCTCAATGATGATCCGCAAAACCCTGAATGGCTGTTGCTGCGCGCCGGCGCCCTTGAACGCCACGGACAGTACGCAGAGGCAAAAACGGCCTATCGAGACGCGATCGACGCCTCCCCCAATGACCTGAATCTCTATGCGCGACTGGCTTCCCTGCTCAATGACCGCCTCGAAGAACCGGACGAAGCAGAGAACCTTCTGAATGCTCTCGTGCAACGGAACGCTCAGAATGCGGACGCCCATTTGGAGCGGTCCAGGTTTCATTGGAGGCGGGGAAGTCTGGCTGAGTCAAGAATCGATGCCGTACGCGCCTATCGACTCGAGCCTGGCAACCCGGATGTTCTGATTTTCCTGGCCGCTCTTGCTGCTCACTCGCAGTCGGAATCGCTCCCAATCACGGTGGAGGATCTCAAGTCCAAATTGTTGCTCATCACGCAGGATGCAGAACGGCAACAGTCGGCCACGTTGGCGCTGGCGGAGCTGGCTGTGCTGGAAGGCAAATACGACGAAGCGGAAATCCTGCTGGATTCGGCTCTCTCCGCACTTCCCGAATGGGACCTGGGACATTTGCTGCGGGCGGAAATCCTGATCCTCAAGGGAGACGTCGATGCGGCCGGACAGGAGATCGGGCAATTTGAAGATCACCTCGGAGGCCGAGCGTATCTCTCAGAGTTCTTGAGGGCGCGCGCCGACTTTGCCGTACAAAAGTGGCCGGAGGCGGCTTTGCTGTTTCGACAGGTGTTCGCCAATTCCAGTGCGCCCCAAACAGTCCGCACGCACGCCGGATTGGGGATCGCAACCTGTTATCAGGAGACAGGCCAGTTGCTCCGCGCGCAGCGCATGTGCCTCGAAGTCCTGCAAGTCAACCCGTCGTCGTCAGAAGCCGCAGTCCGGCTGGCGCAATCCTACGTACGGCTGGACAGGCTGGAGGAGGCGATTCGGCACTACAAAAGCTTCCCTGACAGCCCCGGGACTGCGGCGATGATCGCAGAACTCCAGATTGAAAAGAACCGTCGCCGTGCACCATCGGACCAAAACTGGAGTCGGGTCGAGAGCGTGGTCGAATCCGCTGCTCAAAAACAACAAAACCCAGTGGATGCCGCTTTGCTGCGGTCCAGTTTCCTGCTGGCACAACGAAAATCTGACGACGCCACCACACTGCTGGACCGACTACTGGAAAACCACGCGGGCGACGAACGCCTCTGGTTGATGCGACTCAAAGCGGACGTTTCCAGCGGAAACTGGACGGCTGCTTCCAATACTTTGGTGCGGGCGGACGCTGCATTGGGACGACCGGAATTCAGTATTGGTCCGGGAATCCGGCTGGCAATGGCGCAGCGTGATTTGGAACGGCTCAGCAGGCTCGAAGAGTCAATCGCGACACTCGGCGTCGAGAAACAAGTTCCCCTGCTGCGTCTCTTAGCTGATGCCTGGCAACGACTGGGATCTGAGCAGGATGCACGTCGCTGCTGGAATGTAGTCAGAGAACATCGGCCACATGATCTCAGTGTCCGGGAAGCCCTGTTCGCTCTGGCGATGCAGGAGAACGATTCTGATCAAGCGCGAGAACTCATTCTGGAAATGCAAAAACTCGAGGGCACCGCCGGAGTGCATTGGCGCATGGCTGAGGCCCGCCAATTGTTGTCTCGCATCGAACGAGGGGAACGTCACCATCTGGAAGATGCGCGTGTGATGCTGGAGCAACTGGTCGTTGAACTCCAGCAATCCGCTCAGCTTGCCACGTTAATGGGAGACCTCCATCGTCTTGAGGGTGACACCGACGCGGCGATTAAACAGTATGCGGAAGCCATTGAGCTCGGCACACCCAGTCAACACGTGCTACTGCAGATGGCAGGATTGCTTTATGAACAGGATCGATTTGCAGAAGTCAGGGAGCTGATCCGCCGTTTCGAGCAGGAGGTGTCGCGCAGTCTTGATCCGCGCCTCGCGCAGCTCGGGGTCTTCTCGTCGTTGCGGGACAATCAGGCAGCTGAAGCCCTGCACTTCGTTGAACTGGCGGTCAGTCCGGACGCCGTCGACTTCCGGTCGCAGATCTGGCTGGGACAGATTCAGCATCTGGCGGGCCAGGACAGCGAAGCCGAACGGGCGTTTCAGAGTGCGATTGAATTAGCTCCGTCGGAACCAGTAGTTTGGCTCGAATGGGTGACCTTCCTGACCCAAACGGATCGCCACGATGCAGCGCACAAAGCCGTCCTGCAGGCACAAACTGCGGTTCCTGCGAAGCTCGCTGATTTTACGCTCGCTCAGTGCTATGAAGTGCTGGACAAACCGCAGCTCGCTGCAACGCATTACGATCGTGCCGTTTCGAATCTCATTGACGACCCGCAGCCACTCACCGCAGCAGCTCGTTTCTATACGAAAATCGATCGACGAGCGAGAGCTGGAGAGATTCTTCAATCGGTGGTCTCGGGCGAAATCCAGGCCGCGGAACCGGTGCTCGTCGTCGCCCGGCGGTTGCTCGCCGAATTTCTTGCCGAGTCCAGGCAGTATCCTGCCCGGACCGAGGCAATCAGCTTACTTGAAGGTAATCTCGCTGCACCAAATACAGCAACGCGACGCGTGGATCTGCAACACAAGGCGCGCACACTGGCCGTTTCTCCAGTCCGTGATGAGCAGCGACAGGCGGTCGCGTTGTATGAGACCCTCCAGCGTGACGGACTCCTGCCGATTCGCGATGCGCAGCAGCTGGCGCAGCTGTATCGCGACCTGGGAGAATCGGAGCAGGCTCGAGCATTGACCAAAAACATTGTCGCCAGGGCTCCCCGCAGTCCCGTGGTCCTGACCTGGGCCGTCAATCTGATGCTCGATCGCACGATGGACACGCCGGATGTGGACAGCTGGCTGGAACTCCTGACGGAATTACGTCCGGATGCCCTGGAGACTCTCATGCTTCAGGCAAATTTTCTGGTCCTTCGCGATCGCGATGAGGAAGCATTGTCGTTCCTCGAGTCGATTTGTCCGAAGCAACTGACTGACGGCAATCGGCAACGGCTGCTGCTGCTGACCATTACGGCAGATCAACTTTCGCAGGATCTTGGACGACTGGGAAAAACCGTTCCCGAAGAGGATTTCGCTCTGTTCGCGGAAGGACACTATCGCCGGCTGTCGGACGATCCGAACGTCGGTTTATTGTTGGTTCAGTTTCACATTCGCCGCTGGCAGATGGATAAAGCGATTGAGCATTGCGGCGCCTTACGTGGAAAAATTGACGACGACCGACTGGCCCGTATTTACGTCAGCCTGCTGCGATCGCGACGGCTTCTCAGTCCGGAGCAGGTCGCTCAAATCCAAGCCTGGCTCAACGTTCCGAACGAGAATCAAAACGAGTCTGTGACCCAGGTGCTGTGCCGGGCCCATGCGGCTCTACTGAATGGCGATTATGAGTCGGCCATGACGGATTACCGCCATATCATTGACGTTGATCCACAGAACGTCGAGGCACTCAATGAACTGGCGTTGCTGGAAGCGCTGCGAGGACCGCCTTCCTCTCACGCCATGTCTTACATTGAGCTGGCGATTGAACAATCAGGGCCAGTGGGAATCCTGCTGGATACGCGAGCCAGCGTGGAACTCGCCAATCAAGAGCCGCAGAAAGCCGCGCAGACTGCTCAGGCAGCCATCGATGAGGCTCCTGTCGCCCTGCATTATTTCCACTTAGCCCAGGCCCAGCTCGCCCTCGGTCAGCAAAAATCTGCCCGAGACACACTTCGTACCGCTGTAAAACTCGGACTCCATGAGGGCACAGTCCACCCACTCGAACGGGCGACGCTGGAGAATCTGCAGGCGGAACTGAATCGCTGATTGGGACGCGGATGGCTCACGATCGAGGAAGCAACGCGACCTGTGATCGGATTTGCGATTTTGTGGAGCGCGGGACCGAGAGTCGCGAGAGAACAGCCAAAAGGTCCTAAGTATCCAGCGCCAATTTGCGCCGGCGACGCCGTTGTCGTAGTCCTGAACCGCACGCGGCGACCGCGCCGATAGCGAACAGCAGCACACTCGAAGGCTCAGGCACCGGACCTCCCGCTGGATCGTCGGTCATCGTACCGAACAACTTGAGGCTTCCTCCGTTACCGACGTTTTGCATCCGCACATACAAACTGTCGGGATCCAGCACCGGGATTGACGCGAATGTCATAACCAGTGTCGCGGTGCTGAAATAGTTCGGCAACGCGGCGAACCCGCCGGTGGCCAAAGGATTGTAGATTGCGCCCTTAACTCCGCGTTCACCGCTTTGCGGCAGAAAGTCGCGTGTTTGGGATGCGGGGAGACTGGTCCCCATGAACCAGCTGGTTGCGGTCGCAGCGCTATTCCCAAGAGTTACGAGGGATGTCTGCGTAAGCGTTCACGGGTTGTTTGGAAAAACAGGTAAAAGTGACCTGGCCCTTGTAGAACGAATCGGCGACAACATTTTGCATGTCGCTTGAGATCA
>JBDOMX010000019.1:3484-22378 GCA_039831615.1 Planctomycetaceae bacterium | reverse complement strand
AAACAAACCAAACGCGCACAACGCCGAAAACATAAAGCACGTTGATCGCTCACGTCGTGAGTGACACTCGGCAGTCAAGCCCAAATCCCAAACGGTCCTGTTCAGCGCTTACAGCGCGGTTTCGGAATTGATCCATATGATCGATGAGGTTGCGGCGGAATTCACGTGGGTTGATGCCGGTCTGACTGGACTCGGTGTATTCCCTGACCGAAACAAACCCACGGTCGTGTGGACCGGTCTTCCGGATCCGCGACCGGTCGTCGCCCTGCAGCAACAGCTTGAACGCAGGCTGCAGGAGGCTGGCTGGCGGCCCGACGGACGTACGTATCGTCCTCACGTAACGGTCGCCCGGATCAACTCACGGCGGCGGCCGGTCCCCCGTGTGCTGTTCGAAGTGCTTGAAACGCACACCGCCACAGATTTCGGCACGTCTCGCCTCGACAATGTTGTCCTGTATCGGTCGGAGTCGACACCGCAGGGGATGCGTTATACTGCGCTACATCGGTCAAATCTGCTCGACAGGAATCCTGCAGAGCAATCGTCCAATCAGAACAACCCGGGCGGCAATTGATCGCCGTTATCAAAGACTCTGCTGACCATGACCGGTGTGCTCCTGATTGTGCACAGCTCCGTGATCTTCCTCAAACAATTCCACCTCGGCACGGGATTCAGCGACCACCCGCTCGGCTTCTTTGAGACCGAACAACCAGAACAGAGCAGGGTGGACAAAGAAGTCCAGCAGCGTTGAACTGATCAGCCCACCCAGAATCACCGTGGCGACCGGATAGAGAATCTCTTTGCCCGGTTCGCCGGCAGCGAGGACCAGAGGGACCAGCCCAATCCCCGAGGTGAGAGCTGTCATCAGAACAGGTGCCAGTCGTTCCACACCTGCCCGCACAATCATGTCTTTTGTCCAGCTTTCGCCTTCGTACTTCACAAGATGCAGATAGTGGTTGAGCAGCAGGATGCCGTTACGCGATGCAATCCCGGCCAGCGAAATGAAGCCAACTGTCGCGGCAATGGTGAGCGTTTGCCCGGTAATGACCAGCGCGGCCACTGATCCAATGAACGCCATGGGAAGCGCGGCCATCACCTGCAGTGACAGGTTGATCGACCGGAACATCGTGAACAGAACCAGAAAGACTCCCAGCATCGATACAGCGAACAGGCCTCCGATAATCCGATTGGCTTCCTGCTGCGTCTCAAACTGACCGCTGTATTCGATAAAGTATCCCGATCGTAGTGTGGCAATGATCGGCTCCATGCGTGCCTGGATATCTTCGACAACGTCGACCACTCCACGGTTTGACACGTTTGCCTGCAGAATGATACGCCGCCGAACATTTTCACGATTGACGGTATTCGGACCACCGGATTCGTAAATCGCTGCCACGGATTCCAAAGGAAGCCGTGCGCCGTCCGGCGTATCGATTGACAGGCGTCGGAGTGCGTCCAGATTTTCTCGGTAGTCTTCGTCCAGACGAACCAGCAAATCGAACGTTCGCTGACCGACAAGCACCTCGGACACCACCTGCCCGTTCATCGAAGTCTCCACGAATTCGTTGACGTCGGCCGGTGTGAGTCCATAGAGCAGTAGTTTATCGCGGTCCAGTTCGATCCGCAGCTGTGGAATGATGACCTGTGGTTCGACCATGGCGTCTTTGATTCCGTCAACGGACTGCATCACGGCCTGTATTTCCTGAGCCTTGCGACGCAGCTCATCAAGATCATCTCCATACAACTTGATTCCAATCTGCGCCTTGACCCCGGAGATCATGTGCGAAATCAAATGAGCAATCGGCTGTTCAACGGCCGTGACAATCCCGGGGATGTCGGCCATGGCCTCACGGATCTCGTTCAGCTGTTCTTCTCGTGACCGTGGCGATTGAGGATCCAGTTCCAGAATGTATTCACTCATGTGGACCCCTTCCGCATGCTCATCGAGTTCCGCCCGGCCGGTACGACGAACGAATTTCGTAACGTCTTCAATCTCCTTGACTCTGGTCTCGACCCGACGATTGATTGCGCTGGACTGAGCCAGCGACGTCCCGGGCGGAAGCACGACGTTCAGCTGCATCGATCCTTCGTTGAATGGTGGAAGCGGATCGCGTTCCAGGCTGGTCACGAAGAGTGCCGCCAGTCCGACACACAGGGCAGTCACCATCAGGTTCAATCGCGGAAACGTCAGACTGAAACGAATGACTTTGTCGCCGACCCACTTCAGGCCGCGAAGGACAAAGCCATCCTTCTCCCGTTCCATCAGTTTGGCATTGCCCAGCAGCCAGTAGCACAGGACCGGTGTCACTGTCAGCGACACGATCAGGGACGACAGGATCGAAACGATGTACGCAATTCCCAGTGGAGCAAATAATCTTCCCACCATTCCCGTCAGTGCGAACAGTGGCACAAAAACCAAAATGACAATCATCGTGCCGAAGACGATCGAGTTGCGAACTTCGACACTCGCCTGAAACACGACCAGCAACGGATTCTTTGGCTTGGTGCGGCGGCGGTTTTCTCTGAGTCGGCGAAAAATATTTTCGACGTCGACAATCGCATCATCCACCAACTCACCGATAGCAACCGCCAGACCTCCCAGAGTCATCGTGTTAATCGACAGATCGAAGAAGGCAAAGATAATCGCCGTCATCAGTACGGACAGCGGGATGGCCGTCAGCGTGATGAACGTCGTCCGGAAGTTCATCAGAAACAGGAAGAGAATAATGACAACCAGGATGCCCCCGTCGCGGAGAGCCTCTTCCACATTGTTGATAGCGCGATCGATGAAAGATTTCTGCATATACATCGGTTCGATGCGCAGCCCTTTCCCGAGGGACGGTCGCAGATCCCGGATCGCGGCCAGACACTCGTCGGTAACTGCGCGCGTGTCCGAGCCGGGTTGTTTGTTGATTGTCAGAACGACAGCAGGACCACCGGAAAACCGGCCATCTTCGCCACGTAAGAACGCCGCGCTGTCACCACGCTTCACCTGAGCACCTTCCAGAATCTGAGCAATCTGCCCGAGCGAGACCGGTCGTCCGTTGCGGACGGTGACGACGACCTTCTCCAAATCTTCGATCGACTGCACACGGCCAAGGGCCCGCACGAGCAGCTCGTTGGGTCCCTGCTGGTCCAGGTATCCTCCGGTTGCGTTCTGATTGCTGTCCTGCACAGCCTTCTTCACCTGGTGCAGTGACACACCGTATCGCAGCATGGCATCCGGATTGACGAGCACCTGAAACTGTTTACGTCCGCCACCCATCGTGAAAACCTGTGACACTCCCTGAATCGTGAGCAACCGCTGCCGGACCACCCAGTCGGCCAGCGTTCGCAGTTCGAGGGCGTCTGTTTGTCCGTTCTCACTCCACATCCCGAGCATCAGGATTTGCCCCATGATCGAAGAGATAGGGGCCAGCGTGGGCGTCACACCTTCCGGCATACGGTCCTGAATCAGCTGCAGTCTCTCGTTGACGATCTGTCGATCGTTGTAGATGTCGGTGCCCCAGTCGAATTCGACGTATACGACAGAAATCCCAACACCGGATGAACTACGGACCGCCTGAACTCCGTTCGCTCCATTCATCGAAGTTTCGATGGGAAACGTCACCAGCGTCTCAACTTCTTCGGGCGCCAGCCCGTGCGCTTCCGTCATGATGACGACGCGCGGACGGTTGAGATCCGGAAACACATCGACTTGCGCGTGCATCCCCTGCCACACTCCGTATCCGCTCATGATCAGCGCCAACGCAATAATCAACAGTCGCTGCTGAAGCGCAAATCGAATGATGGCATTTAGCATGAAGTGACTTTCCTCGAGCGAATGTCGCTTGTCTGTTTCAACGTTGAACGATTTGTGGACATTGATGCATCGGCTGAACGCAGTAACCCGGCCGCTACTGACGTGGCCAGGAATCTAATGACTGTGTCCGGCATGCGGATCGGGGGCGCCGCCCGCTTTGTTTTTAAGGGCCATTTGCATTTGATGTGCGCCCCTGGTTGCGACAGCGTCACCCGGGGACAGTGTGCCGTCGTTGGCGATCACGACGGAGTACTGGTCACGGTATTCCACATGCACGGGAACGCGATCAAATTGCTTCCCGTTCTCCAGGAACACGAAGAACTCGGCACCATCAGCTGCAACGGCATCGACGGGCAACACGATTCGATCGGGCCACTCCTCCACGGGAACCTGCAGCTGCAGGCGTTGACCGGGTGAATACTTCCAGTCCACAAATCTGGCGCCATGTCGTTGTCGGTCATCGATGATCTGATTGGGCAGTTCGATGTAAAACGGCAGGGTCCGGGATTCGGCATCGACCTCATTCGCCAGCCACGCGATCTTGAGTCCGTCGACACGGCCGGATGCCGCATCTGCCTGACCAAAGACGGCCGAAATCTGCCAGCGCTGTCGAGATGCCTGTCGCAACACTCCAATGTCGGACTCGAAAGCCATGCCCTCGATATACAACCGGCGGAGATCCGTCAGCACACACAACGTTTCTCCCGCATCAACGGACTGCCCTTTGTGGACATTGAGTTCCTGCAGGATCAGGGGAGCCGCGACATCACTCGTTTCAGCAGCAGGTGGTTGCTCGTCGTATCCGGATCTGTCGATCGAGAATGCTGCCGGCTGCACCGCCTGTCCGGTCAGCCGCATATCGTCTCCGGAATGGTCGTCTGGTGACGGAGCGAACATTTGCAGTTCGCCAAGGAGTCGCCGGGACTTCGAGATCTTCGCCACCTGTGAATGAGACAATCCGTGCAGCCGCAAAGACTCCTGCTGAGCCTTCAGCAGCGCTGTCAGCTTTTCTTTTTTGTATTCTCGCTCCAGCAGCAGTTGGCCCGGCACAGCGCCGCTCTTTGTGATCTCCTTCAGCCGAACGATCTCGTTCTCTTCAACATCCAGTTCTCCGAGTGTCTGTACGAAACTGGTCTGAGCTTTCACGAGATCCTCATGAGTCAGTTGAATCCGGAACAGCAGCGTTCCGGGCTGCACCGCCTCTCCTTCCACCACATGGACGTGTGTGATGGCGCCGGTCATCGGCGTTGCCACCTGCACTCTTGTCCTGCCTGGTTGTTCGACGACGGCAGCCGGAACGGTGATCGTCCTGCGAAACGTCTGCAGTTTGATGGGCCGAACCGCATCATTCGTCAGACCAATATTTCGTCGAGCTTTGTCAGAAAGTTCCAGCGAGGTTACTTCATGGTCACCTGAATGCGCGGCATGATCGTGTCCCTCATGAGGGTCTGTGACTTCAGATGCAGCGTCACCGCTCGTACTTCCCGACCTGAATCCGGCGATCACGACGCAAACGCCGTTGCGAATTGACGGCAACCAGATTCGGTGAGTCAATATGCCGGCAGCAACGACGACGATCAACAGCGCGGGTCGCGCCCACTTGCGGGCGGCGATCATGAGACGAGTGACAGTGGGATTCATAGCAGGATCCGATGGAATAAAGCGCCGCCGGCGAAGATCCGGGACACCCGTATCGGGATGAAGGACCTGTCAGGCTTGACGCAGGCAAACGGAGTGGCCTGTGTCGCTGCGGTCGGCGCCGGCAGAGTTGAGCGCGGCATCCAGCCAGCAGGGAACAATTCTCAATTGAGAAGGATTACACTTGCCAGACCTGGGTCAGCGCGCGCGAAGAACCGGAAGTCCGCCGCCGCTCCGTGTCAATGAGGACCATCGAAGCAGACTGACTGAGCACGGATGCGAGCGTATGAACCTCGTCGACGGGAGCAAGACATAGTGGCCACACAGTGCGTGATCTGGCATCCGTCGGCACGATCGAGACGAAAACACATCCGCCACCATCGCAGTGTCCGTGGTCCGATGAGTCACCGCCCCCGGACTCGCGTTGCCGGTGATTGTCAGATTCGTGGCGGGTGAATGTCCTGGTGTCGCGGTGGTGGTGTGAACATCCACGATGCTGATGCGCCAACCGGGACTGCTCTGCGGACTGAGGGACGCCCGACACTCCATCCCATTCACATTGGTGCGAATGATGCCAGCAGCATCCCAGCACTGAATGAATCAGCACGGCAGCTGTTGTCAGGATGGAAGAAAAAGCACTCATCGTCTCGCACACGTTCCGGCCCGAGGATCGTTTCAGCCAGTACATCTCTCTTCAAGTGTATACCGAATCCGGCGAATCAGTCGACATGAGTTCGCAGCAACTGCCGTCGTTTGCGCTTACGGGGACAGGCGGATGTCCTCAGCAGGATCATGCAGACGGTCGATCCTCGCTTGCCAACAACTGGCGATTTCAGGCTACGGCCCGGCAGACGCACTGTGCCAATTGGAGAGATCTTCGGCTGAGACGGTCCCCTGATGCAGGGCTGATGCGACCAGCACACCGTCAATTCCAATTGTCTCCAGTTCACCCAGGTCGGCGAAACAACGAATGCCGCCGCCGGTGATAATTTCATCCGACGGACGCTGCCGACGGAGCTCGCTGCACAGGTTTCCGGTGCAAACACCCCTCGCCGTTCCGACAACGGACAAGTCGAGAATGATCCAGCGGCGAAAGCCCATCTCGATCAACTCCTTGAGGACCGCCAAAGGGGACATCCGTGTCCAGGGTTCATGGCGTGCCAGTGGAATTCCGGACTTCAGGTCGAGACTCAGAATCAGAGTGTCGGCACCAAAAGCCTGAATCAAATCCTGGGCTGTCCGGGCGCTGGGCAGTGATTCCAGTCCGACCACCACGTTTTCGATTGCCAGATCCAGCAGTTCCTCAACGTCTGAGCATGACTGAATCCCCACATCGACCATCAGATTCAGGTCCATCCTTGAGAGTTCTGCAAGCGTACAACGGTTCGGCGACCGATTCAGAATCGCATCCAGATCCGCGATGTATGCGGATTCTGACCGGCAAACTTCATTCAGACGACTGAGCACGACTGAAGGATCAACCGAATCCGTGAGGCAGCTGCGAACGGGGCGGTATTCATCACGGCGTCCGGCAACCGCCTGCACTGTGACACCATTCAACAGATCCAGGACAGGAATGACCTGCATGTTATTCACCGGAATCATCACGAGTTTGTGGACCCGGACCGGAAAACACCACCAGCCTTCGGTCAGGCAACAAACGAAATATCGTGCGGATATGGGGGTCCGCGATCAACAGGTCGTCCTCCAGTCGACAAAGTCCGACCGGACGATCGAGCGGATGTCCCTGCACCCATAATTCGTGTCGGCCATTCTCTGACACTCGCCAGATACAATGATTGTAGTTGTCTGACACGAAGAGCGAACCATCATCGGTGCGCACGATGTTGTGTGGCAGCTGAAACGGGTGTCCCGCGACGAACGGCTCGACTGTCCCGTCCGGGTGAATCTGCTGAATCTGACCATGCTGACTCGACGTCGACAGGACCCACAGGCGTCCGTCAGGGTCCATGGCGAGCCCACGTGGTGAGTTAATGACGGCAAACTCATCTGGTTGTTCCAGGCCTTCGGCCGGCATCCGCCAGATACGATGTAATTCCAGATCCGCCGTATAAATCGTCCCGTCGTTCGCGACTGCGATCGACATCGGAATACCGATCCGGCCGCGCGTCAAAGGAGTCGGCCTTCCCTGTTCGTCGAAACGGTAGACATCCCGCGTCGAGGAATCACCGGCCAGCAGGCGACCTGCGTGATCAATGGCAAGGCAACGGACGGCATTCAGAGGTGTCCGGAATTTCTTTGAAGCCTGGAACAGAATGGACCGCCGACCTGCTTCAATCTTCCAGATCCCCGGCAGGTTGCGGTCGGCAACGTAGACGGTGCCTTGATTGGTGGCAGCGACCGCCAGCGGGTATTGAAACTCAGCCGCTTCTTCTGCCCGCAGGCCAGTCATCAACGTCAGCCAACACAACAGCGATACGCCCTTCAGCCGCGCTGGCACTGTCGACCCCTCGACACCTGTCCCACGCGACCTGCAGGCTGTTGGAGTTTTCCACTGTCTAAGCATCATGACGGTAGGTGTGCCGTTCCGATCAATCGGCTGCCTCACGAGTCACTTCTGCCTCTCCACGTTCCGGAGCCGGGTCTTCGTCTGCTCGCGCCGGCAGGGCAGTTGTCCCGGGAGCAATCTTCGGTCCATCCCGATGTTCGGCAATGATCCGATGCATCTCGTCGGCTGTCATTGTTTCTTTCTCAAACAGGTCTTGACTGAGATGCTCCAAAACGTCCTGTTGAGATTTCAGAATCTCGTAGGCTCGCCGATAAGACTCATCGACAATTCGCTTCACTTCCAGATCGATTTCTCGCAGCGTTTCTTCGCTGTGAATGCTTTCCTGAATGATACCCGGACCGCCGGGTCCCAGGAACGGCGAACGCTGCGACTCGCTGTAGAACATCCGTCCAAGCCGGGGACTCATGCCGAATTCCGTCACCATGCGGCGAGCCATATCGGACGCGCGCTGCAGATCATTCTGAGCTCCGGTCGACGTTTCATCGTACACGATCTGTTCGGCCGCGATGCCTCCCAGAAGCACGTCGATACGACTGTCGAGTTCAGACTGTGTCAATAGTTCACGCTCGTCTTCGGGAACCTGCAGCATGTAACCGAGGGCTCCCAGTCCACGTGGAATAATGGAAATCTTGTGGACGGGATCAGTATTGGGGAGGCTGGCGGCGACCAGTGCATGGCCGGACTCGTGACTGGCGACGCGACGTTTCACTTCTTCCAAAACGATGCGCGATGTTTTTTCCAGACCAGCCATCACCCGTTCGACACCCTCTTCGAACGACTGCATCGTCACTCTGGTGTCACCTCGACGCGCCGACAGCAGAGCCGCTTCATTCACCAGATTAGCCAGATCGGCCCCCACGAATCCGGGAGTCAGCTTGGCAATTTTCTTCAGCTTCACGTCATCAGACAACTTCACCTTCTTCGCGTGGACGTCCAGAATGGCAGCACGGCCTTTGATGTCAGGCCGATCGACGACCACGTGACGATCAAAGCGGCCGGGTCTCCGCAAAGCCGGGTCCAGAGTTTCAGGTCGATTGGTGGCCCCCATAACAATCACGCTGTGATCGGTGCCGAAGCCGTCCATTTCCACCAGCAAGGCGTTGAGCGTTTGTTCCCGCTCGTCATGGCCGCCGGGTCCTCCGCTGCCGCGGACTTTGCCCAGCGCATCCAGTTCGTCAATGAAAATGATCGAAGGCGATCGCTGCAGCGCCTGCTGGAACATATCCCGGACACGGGCCGCACCGACACCGACATACATTTCCACGAAGTCCGAACCGGAAAGACTAAAAAAGGGAACACCCGCCTCTCCGGCGACCGCTTTGGCCAGCAGCGTCTTGCCGGTCCCCGGAGGTCCGACGAGCAGGACGCCTCGCGGGATTCTTCCACCGAGGGACTGATATTTTTGAGGCGTCTTGAGGAACTCAACGATCTCCTTCAGCTCTTCCAGAGGTTCATCAATTCCCGCCACATCGTCGAATGTGATGCTGATGTCTTCCTGAGCGAACAGTTTTCCACGGCTGCGGCCGAACGACATGGCGGAGCCGGCACCACCCAAACGGCGGACCATGAAGACCATGAAGGCGACGAGCAACCCGATCAGCAGCAGCGTGGGCAGGATTTCATTCCACGGTGACGGAGCCGTCTTGTAGGAGGATTTGATGTCGTGTTTGTACAGCAGTTGTTCCAGATTGGCGGCTGCATCGTCACCCTGTCCCCACAAGCCGACTCGGTAGCGTTCGACGTCTGCAGCGCGGTTATTCTTCAAATACTCGGCCGACCTGGATTGCCAGGTCATTTCCATGGGACCGATCTGCAGTTCCTGGACTTCCTCGCGAGACAGGGTCCCTGATTCGATTTTCCGCACGAACTCGCTGTACTCCATGAGCTCGCCCGAATGGGAGTTCATCGTGGAGAACACGACCATTCCGACGAGGCTGAAGACCAGCGCATACCACAGGAAATTCGTTTGCGAACCGCGTTCGCGCTGCGGTCCCTTTTCAGGTTTCTTTTTCGGCTCTTCCGGGGTATCGGACATACATTTTTGCCTGGCTGGCGATTGATCTAACCGTCGAACAAACTCCGTTGATCCGGTCACGGCACTCCGGGTGCGCGAAACACGACGAATCCTGCAACTTTAGGGATCAATCATCGCATGGTCAACTTGTGTTGATCGAATGGGTGAGTTCCAAAGCGACTGGCGGACGCCTGGACTGCCGAGCGTTGTATCCGGCGTTTCCTGCAGTCCATTTCGCTGCAAACTCAGCCGTGCAATCCGCCGGCTGCACGGTAGACTCCCCATAACCGCTGCAAAACCATCGATGACTGTGGCGTTTTCAGTTTTTTCCCGGACACCAATTTATCGTGCCATTTTCGAAGAAACGACGAGTCACGGTTCCTGATTTTCTGGCAGCACGTGCACACGATCATCGACTGTCGATGGTCACCGCCTACGATTACCTGTGGGCCGGCATCATGGATGAGGCGGGGGTGGACAGTATTTTGGTGGGTGACACTCTGAGTATGGTGATTCAGGGACATTCCACCACGCTGCCGGTGACACTCGACGAAATGATCTACCACGGCACACTCGTCTGCCGAGCCGTTCAACGGGCCCTTGTCATCGTTGATATGCCTTTCATGTCCTATCAGGAATCAGCAATTCAGGCGGTGCGCAACGCCGGACGAATCATCAAAGAGACAGGGGCAGACGCCATCAAACTGGAAGGGGGAGAGATCCAGCGACCTACGATTGAAGCGATTGGCCGGGCGGAAATCCCCGTGATGGCTCACGTGGGCATGAAGCCTCAGGCGATCCGCCAGCTGGGAACAATGGGCCGAATTCAGCGAGATGAGCAGGCTCTGCTCGACGATGCCCGCGCAGCCGAAGACGCAGGAGCATTCGGCATCGTGCTGGAACTGGTGCCTGGCGACGTCGCTCAGCGGATTACTGAAGCATTGACAATACCAACCATTGGCATTGGCGCCGGTGCTGGCTGCAGTGGCCAGGTTCTCGTCGGGCCCGATATGCTGGGCCTCACACCTGGGTTCAATCCTCGCTTTCTTAAGAAATTTGCCGAACTGCGGGATCACGCCATAGGAGCTGTACAGAATTACGTCAGCGAAGTGCAGGCTGGCACGTTCCCGGGCGAAGAACATACGCACCGTTGACATGGTTACAGCATCAGCCAGCGTCCCGCAGCCAGGACTCTCCGGGATCGGCGGGCCGGACACTTACCTCCGTCGAATCAACTGAAATGGACCGGACTTTCTCACAGGTGACATCGACTCCCGCCACTTCACGATCGCGTCGGGATGGTCGCTGAAGACTCCGTCGGCCCCCGCGTCCTGAACGAGCCAGTTCAGTAACTGATCGACAGACTCCGCGAATGGCGGCAGCCGATCCGTCCGCACCGTCCAGACATGGACCTGCATGGCGTTTTCGTGTGCCTGACGAATCACATCCGTGAAAATCGGCTGCGGATCGTTGCCCGTTGTGATTCCGGAAACCACACAGGGAATCGAAACTCCCAGACCATCCACGATCCGAGCGTATTCGCGAATCTGATCCGCATCGGGTGGATCCTTGAGTAACTGGATCAACGGCAGTCGACACTCGAGGTCAACTCGCAGTCGCCTGACTTCATCCGGATCAAAGCATTGCAGATAGACACGATCATCGGCTCCATTCAGTTTGAATGTGTCGAGTACCCTGAGCACTTCTACCGCAACGTCGAGACCTTCCTCGTGATGACGTGCGGGTTGCTTGAGCTCAATGTACAAACCGGTCGCAGTCCTTCGCGTATGATCCAGACCACGAATCAATTCAACATGTTCCTGCAGCGTTGCGATTTGAAAACGCGCCAGTCGATCAGGGAATCGCGAGGAACCGGCCTGTCCATAGCGTTCCCGCACATTCAACTGTCGAAGTTCCTCCAGCGTGAAATCGAAGACGTACCAATGCCGATCATCGCGACACCGATCGGGAAACACCTCGGCGACGTTGGTCACCCGATCGAGCGTAATATCATGCAGCACAACCGGTACATTGTCCTTTGACACCACGCAGTCCTGCTCGATGTAATCCGCTCCCAGGGCATGCGCAAATACAGCGGCTTCGGTGGTGTGTTCCGGCAGGTAGCCCGAGGCACCTCGATGAGCAATCACGATGGGCCAGGATTCCTCTGTCCCGTGTGACACCTGTTCGACGAGCTGTCCCTCAACGGACTTCAATCCGATCACGAACAGCACCGCGACTAACATTCTCGTATTCATTTGTCTGTTAACTCCAGGTTGATCCACAGGGACGGGTCCCAGGCGAATGGAAACTCGTCGGTCAACGTGAGCGGTTGCTCGCCGAGTTCTGTATCACGCACCAGACTGTAGAAACCCAGATGTCGAAGTTCGTCGATTTGACGAAAGCCGTACAACTGACTTTCCGGAATCCAGACCTCCAGATCGTAGCCGCCGCTGAGCAGATGCGCGCGCAACTGAATGTGACGGGACTGCATTTCGCTCCGAACTTCGCGCTGTTGAGGAATCGCCAACGGAACCGCGGAGGGGGCTCCCGCCGCTGATTCATCCGACGGCAGACAGGCCACCCGATGACAGTAACCTGTGGCCCGATGGACACTGCCGGTCGGCCGAGTATCGATCCACAGCTCGACGCAGTCTGAGTTCTCCAGTCGATTTCGTTCACCAGCGATCGGCTGCGTCCGTCCACGGACGGCCACCTTGATCCCCAGGCCATTGACATTCCAGCCGGCGTGCAAAGTTGCAAACGATGCACCACCGTCCATGGTCGACAGCTCCGGCAGTTGTGCGGCAGCGTCGAGCTTCAGCAGCCGGCCGGTTTTTTTTTTCGAAGGATCCGGGCAGGCCGGCACCCGCACTCGGTAATCGAACAGCAAAGTCGCTGGGAGAATCTGGTTCACGATACAGTGACCTAACGCGAATGTCGCTCTTTTACAGCGTAATACGCTGATTCGTGGCCGCGGCGAAAGTGCCAGAGCCCATCATCCATGGCCCCCGCGAGCCAGAACCCGACACGACTTCTCAAAAACTGCTCTGGTCCGGCACCGGCCTCGGTGAGGCAGCCGACCTGGAGCGTGATTCCCGCCAGTTCGATTCCAGACAGAAATGTGAAGTCCGCTACAGCGTAATACGCTGATTCGTGGCCGCGGCGGAAGTGCCAGAGCCCATCATTCATTGTCCCCGCGAGCCAGAACCCGCCACGACATTTCGAAAACTGCTCTAGTGAAACGAATCGTTACTCCGATGTCCATGCATTCCTGCGGTACGGAATCAGGTAAGCGAAAAATCGCCGCTTGCGAGTTCGAGAAGTCCGGAACCATGACACGACAGACGATTCTCAAAGGCATTGGCGGTAAACCGGACTCTCTGCCCGTTTACTCGCTGTCGATCCGTCGATAGCATGGATCGATTCACCAGTGATTTTCTCGGTGCACGCGAAACGGCTCTTATGAGACCTCATCAAATATCGAGCCGGATTCTCATTCACGGCCTGCTGCTGTCGACCTGTGCAGCAGCCAGTGGCCAATTGCCGGAACCCGCGCCAGACCCGGAGTCCAAACACCCGGCAGACCATGGCAGCCTGAGAGCTCCACTGGCACCACTCCCTGAGTCACTCAGCAAAGTGATTGAAAAAGCCACACCGCTGAACCCGGAACAGACTGTCTTCCTGAACGGATCAACAAAGCGGATCTATCTGCACACCGAAGTATCCTGCAGAAACTGCGTGCTGGAAATGCTGTGCGTACCGATCGGTCAACGTGAACACGAAACGATCCTGAATGTCCGAGCCCGCGCATTTGTGGTCCACGCCGGATTGCTGGCGCTGGGCCTGAAACCAGGCAAGCCAGCCGTATTCCATCCTGAATTCAGTCCTCCGAAAGGACCTGTCCTGACCATGCGTGTGCACTGGGCCGACGAAACAGCAAAGCTGCAAAGTGCCGATCCCCGTTCGTGGATTCGGCATTCAGTCCATCGCTATTTCTCTCAACCGCTGGCATCCGCTCCACCGGGCGTCAAACTGCCGCACGAAGAACTGCGCTACGATCCGTACAACAAGGAAATTCTGTGGTATGGACCAATGACCACAAAACAGCGTGAGCATCTGTTGACGCTTTGGGATGATCCGGATTACCAGGCGGCGATCGGGAAATTCCATCAAGAGAGTCAGTCGCGAGCGATGGAGGCGAATTTCGTATTCACCGGCAGCCAGCTTTACACCGATGAACAAACCGGCCAGCGACGGTATGCCGCTGAACACGGCCATTTCATCACCGTCGCGAACTTTCCGTCTTCAACGATCGACGTGGCCGAAGCCAGTTCTGCTTCCGAAGGCGGCGAGATGTATGAAGCGTGGGAACAGAGAATTCCTCCTGAAGGAACTCCTGTGATCCTCGAGATCGGCCCGGCAGCCCAACCGAAGAATCCTGCAGCACGCGACATCCCGGGGCAGTAGCCTGATTTCAACCGGATCAAACAACTCGTGACTCTCGACCGCCGGAACCGAATCCTGACTGGAAACGCCCTGAGGAACAGGCCCTGGCGAAATCTACCCAGCCCCATGGTGAACATTTTTTCCCACGCAACGGCCTGGTCAATCGTTAGAATCCACCGCACACCGCGTTGTTTCTGCCTCCACGTGTTCTGCCGGACGATCGAATGTTCCCGCGAGTTTTGTTCATCCTTCCACTTTTCTTTGCCGGACCGCTCGTCAGCGCTGCAGATGACTCCCGCCTGACGGAAAATCAGCAGGAGCTGTTTGAGCAGGCGGCCGATGTCCTCACACGGTCCTGCCTGAAGTGTCATGCCGGCAGTTCTCCCAAAAGTGAACTGGATCTCACGACACGCGAAGGAATTCTGGCCGGGGGCGAGCAGGGCGGACCTGCCTTTGACGCCAACAGTCCGGGCGACAGCAATCTGCTGACAGCCGTCAAATATGATGGCTTTGAAATGCCGCCCACCGGCCAGATCTCGCCAAACCGGATTCTGATTCTGGAAGAGTGGGTGCAACAGGGAATGCCCTGGCCCGCCGACCACACACAGTTGGAATACGTGGTGGAAGACGGTCCTCCGGAGGTCAACGAAGAGACCAAAACCTTCTGGTCATTCCAACGTGTCACGGAGCCGTCCGTACCGGAAACCAACTGGGGGCACAGTGCGATCGACGATTTTGTCGCCAGTCGGCTCGCACAAAATGGCCTCCTGCCATCTCCGGAAGTCAACGCCCAGGCACTCGTTCGTCGGATGCATTACAACGTCACGGGGCTTCCTCCGGAACCTGACTTCGTTACAGAATGGTCCACAAGGCTCCGGCGGCAGGATGGAATGATCGATCAGAAATCGGTTGATGAATTGATTGAAACGCTGCTGGCGTCACCCCACTACGGCGAACATTGGGGTCGCCACTGGCTGGATCTGGTGCGGTACGCCGAAACCAACAGCTACGAACGGGATGGAGCCAAGCCTCATGTCTGGCGTTACCGCGACTACGTGATTCGGGCCTTCAATTCTGACAAACCGTATGATGAGTTCATCACCGAACAACTCGCGGGCGACGAACTTGAAGCTGCGACCGGCGAAGCGATGATCGCAACCGGTTACTACCGGCTCGGACGCTGGGACGATGAACCGGCCGACCGCGTCCTGGCTTTCTACGACGATGTGGATGACATCATCGGAACCACCAGCCAGACAATGCTTGGACTCACGGTGAACTGTGCCCGCTGCCACGATCACAAAATTGACCCGATTCCTCAGCGTGACTACTACCGCATGCTGGGCTTTTTTCGACACGTGCGGCGGTACGGTCAACGTGCCGATAAAACCGTCGAAGAATCATCCATTCGGGAAATCGATCTTCCGGAAGATGTCGGAATGTTCGGCCGACAGCTGGAGGAGTACGACAGAAAGGTCGCCGACCTGCAGAGTTTGACAGACGAATTCGAACAGACTGTGATTCCGCTGTTGACTGAGCCCCAAAAAGAAGACTTCCAGTTCGCCGAAAACCGCCTTTCCATCGTGAACAAACTCAAAGACAAGGGACTCAACAAGACGCAGATCGGCCACTACCAACGCCTGCACAAACGTCTGAAAGAGCTGGAGAAACGTCGGCCCAATGGTCGGGCAAAGGCGCTGTGTATTACGGAAGACCTGGAAACGATCCATGCGACTCATGTGCTGACGCGTGGCAACCCGCACGCTCCGGCGGAAGTCGTCACCCCTGGATTTCCGTCAGTCCTGTCTCCGCCTGAGGTGAACATGCCCGACATCCCGGACGGGGCAACGACTTCCGGACGGCGAACGCTGCTGGCCCGCTGGATCGCCAGCCCGGACAATCCACTCACTGCCCGCGTGATGGTCAATCGCATCTGGCAGTATCACTTCGGTCGTGGCATTGTGAAATCATCGAGTGACTTTGGGTTTCAGGGAACACCGCCCACTCATCCACTGCTGCTGGACTGGCTGGCATCGCAGTTTGTAAAGAATGGCTGGTCGGTCAAACACATGCACCGACTGATCATGAGTTCCGCGACGTACCGGATGTCGTCAGCGGCGCGCCAGAATGCTTTAAGCAGGGATCCCGTGAATGACCTGTTTTGGCGATATAACATGCGACGCATGTCGGCGGAGGAGATTCGCGATTCGATCCTGTGGGCAACCGGCCGACTGAATTCCAAAAAAATGTTCGGCCCGAGCATCTACACCGACATCCCGGATGCAGTAAAAGCCGGACAGTCGCGACCGGGTTCGGGATGGGGCGAGTCGTCTCCGGAAGACCGAGATCGCCGCAGCATTTACATCCATGTCAAACGTTCGCTGATCGATCCATTGCTGGAAAGCTTCGACTTTGCTGATACGGATCAGACCTGTCCTGTCCGATTTGCAACGACGCAGCCCACGCAGGCACTGAGCCTGCTCAACAGCGATTTTATGAATCAGCAGGCGGCGTCGTTCGCCGGGATGCTGCTGGAGCAAGAAGCAGCGATTGATCAGATCCGGCTGGCGCTGGCACGTGTCGCTCAGCGCTCACCGTCAGCCGACGAAATCCGACAGGGTCTCACGTTCATTCAACAACTGCAGTCCGAGGAAGGTCTCACGGCCGATCAGGCTCTGCAGTCCTTCTGTCTGCTGGCCCTGAATCTCAACGAATTCATCTATCTGGACTAGCTTGCTTTGGGCACACCGCGACCGAGACCGAAGCACCAGCGATCAAGGAATCCGGCCCCAATCACCAGGCTCAACGGAACAACAACTGATGGCACAATCCAACTTCTGCGGCCGGACTCGGCGCGAGTTTCTGTGGCAAACCGGAGCCGGATTCACCGGACTGGGACTCACCGGGCTCTTCAGTCAGGATGGCTTCCTGGCACAACAGTCGGTCGCCGCCGATGGCCGGACGGCCTGGGAAAATCCCCTGGCCGAGCGCCCTCCTCACTTCGCCCCCAAAGCGAAACAGGTGATCTTTCTGTACATGTATGGCGGTCCGAGCCACATGGACACATTCGACTACAAGCCGTCGATGAAAGGGATGGATGGCAAGACGATCGATGTCAAAACGTTTGGCCGCGGCGGCCATCGCAATCAAGGTCGAATTGTTGAGCCTCGATGGAATTTCCGACAGTACGGGGAATGTGGAAAGTGGGTCAGCGATCTGTTTCCCAACCTCGCCACCTGCGTCGACGACATCTCCTTTATCCATTCCATGACGGCCGATTCCCCCATCCATGGCTCCGCGATGCTGATGATGAATTCCGGCCGGATCCTGAGCGGCCATCCGGCACTCGGGTCCTGGGTCAACTACGGACTGGGATCCGTCAATGAAGACCTGCCGGGATTCGTGGTCATGCTCGATCCCCGTGGCGGTCCGATCAGCGGTGCCAAGAACTGGAACAGCGGATATATGCCGGCCAGCTACCAGGGCACCGTGATGCGTTCAACGGGGACTCCAATTCTGGACCTGAGTCGTCCCGCGAATCTGACCGATTCGGCTCAACGACGGATTCTGGACACGCTGCGAAGCTACAACGAACAACATCTGGCGTCCCGCCCCGACAACAGCAGTCTGGCGGCTCGTATTGCGTCCTATGAACTGGCGTATCGCATGCAGTCAGCAGCACCTGAAGCCGTTGATGTCTCCCACGAAACCGAAGGCACTCAGCATCTGTATGGGCTGAATGACCCGAAAACGTCGACCTTCGGGCGACAGTGCCTCCTGGCTCGACGACTGGTGGAACGCGGGGTTCGGTTTGTCCAGATCTACTCGGGAGGTGCCCACAATGACGACAACTGGGACGCTCACAGCGACATGGAACGCAATCACAACCTGCACGCCGGTGAAACCGATCTGCCCATCGCCGGGCTGATTAAGGATCTCAAGCAGCGCTCTTTGCTCGACGAAACATTGATCATCTGGGGAGGTGAATTCGGACGACAACCCACGGCGGAATACGCCAAAGGCAGCGGTCGCGACCACAACAGCTATGGTTTTACGGTGTGGATGGCGGGCGGCGGTATCAAGGGAGGCACGAGTATCGGGACAACCGACGAACTGGGAAGTGCCGCGGTCGACGATGTGCTCCATGTCAGGCACATGCACGCGACGGTCCTGCACCAAATGGGGATCAATCCCAACAACCTGTCGTATTTCTTTGGCGGACTTGACAATCGCCTGGTCGGAGTCGAAGGAGCGGAGCCGATCTGGAAGATGATCGCCTGACCGATCTCAGCGGACGAGCGCTTCACGGGCGATTCGGCGGATCATGGTTACAACTTAATGGACTCTCCCGACTCAGAAAGCGTCAGTCAGTGATCAACACAACGCCGGCTGCCTTGACACCATGGCTGGTTGGGCTAATGTTAAAAGCGCACGGGCCATCCCCGTTTTCGGTCCATGGCGAAT
>JBDOMX010000019.1:0-3474 GCA_039831615.1 Planctomycetaceae bacterium | reverse complement strand
GTCTCCTGCGCGGTTCGATGCCAGATCGACCGCCACTCTCCTGTCCTCTCCGGATGAGGTCACTCATGCCCAGTTCTGACCAGCGTTTAGATATCGAAGAAATTGGAAGCGTCACGGTCGCGCGATTTCTCGACAGGAAAATCCTGGACGAAGCAAATATTGAACTCGTCGGCCGTGAACTCTTTGCCCTCGTCGATTCCGATGCGCGCACACAGGTCATTCTGGACTTCTCACTGGTTGAGTATCTGTCCAGTGCTGCCCTGGGCAAACTGATCACGATGCACAAAAAAGTGTCAACGGCAGGCGGCAAACTGTTGCTGTGCAATATCCAGAAGGACATTCTGGAGGTCTTCCAGCTCACGCGGCTCGATCAGGTACTGACATTGTGTAAGACGCTGGATGACGCTTTGGCTAAGTTTTGATTCGTCGCACCGCTGCCCGGAGATTGCATCGTCAGGCAATTTTGCATCCCGGTGACGTGAACAGTTGCCGTGCGTCGCGTCCGCTGCGCTGCTGAACGTGCGTTGAGGGTCGCGCCGGAATCACCGACAACACCGGCATCGACAGCACTCTGGTCCGTCCGATCGGCCCAGCCGCGTGAGGTCCAGTTTGGCGTGGTAGTACTTGTCAGCCCAGGGACAGCGATCGGAAAAATCGTCCACCACATCGGCGTGTTTCTCCGTGCACGGCATGCAATGACAGCCGGTGAAAAAACCCAGCGAGACAGCCAACATGACCAATTGATGACGGAATCCGTTCACGTCGTTCGTCCTTGTCCGATGGTGGATTGTTCATTTTTGACTATCGACCTGGCCGGTATGTTCTCACCATTTGTTGTGGAGCAGTCGTCCGGTTGGTGACGTTTGACGGACGCCGGACCGGTTGTGCTGATCAGGAAAGCTGGTCAATCTCTGCAGCCAGAGCTCGGCCGCTGGCGATCGCCAACGAACTCCCGCATCTCACCGTGACTGTCAGCATCGGTTTTGACAGGGAACAGCGGCTGCCAGCGAACAGCCTGCTGAAACATCGAACACAGCGGATTACCCTGTTTCGTGGCCGCGGCAGACATGCCAGGTCCCGTTATCCATTCCCCCGCGCACCAGAACCGACCAGGATTTTTCGAAAACGGCTGAGGATTGCTCGAGTAATCACTGTCGCGAATTCAATGGAGCCATCACGCTCCGCCGTGATGATCAGCAGCCTAAACAGGACAGTTAGCAATCGAACGGTCCTTAGCCGTCGTCCTCCGGAGTACGATCGAGCGACTGTCCCTCGTCCGGATCTTCGGGGTTCAAAATCGAATCCACAATACGTTTCACCTCGTCGGACGGATCGACTTCTTCCACGGTCTCGGCCACACCGGCCGCGTCGGCTCGTTGTTTCGCATCGGACAGGAATTCGCGAAGTTCCTCGTCCGTCACATCGTCGCGGAATTCCCAGTTTCCATCCGGACGCTTGTTGCCGATGTGACTCAATACGGAATCGGCATCGTCTTCGGTCAGGTCGCCATCGAACAGACCCCGGACACATCGCCGCAGTATCATTCGGCCGGCTTCTTTTTCCTCGTCATTCAGGCTGGAACTGTCGAAGTACTTTTTTTCGATCGTGAACGTGATCACTGACCCTGACACCGGCGACTGGGCCACCTCACTCATCAACTTTTCAATTTGTGCCTCCGTCAGCCTGTGCTCTTTAAACGCCTTGACCACACGCCGGACCTGCGTCTGAATCTCCTCCTTCTCGTCTTCCGGAAGACTTGATTCATCCAGCGTCGCCTTCAGTGTTGTTTCGACGACAGTACCAACCCAGCCGCGCCATTTCCCTGAAACAAACCACCCGGCAGCGAGCACCAGCACCAGCAGCACGGCAGCTGCGATGAGGCAGCCTTTCAGACACCCTCGGCCTTCACTCTTCGACAACTCCGGCTCCACCCGCCAATTGCCGAAATTCTCCTCATCGACCGGCCGTGGTTCGAATCCCTGCGACATATGACTTCCTGCTCAGATCAAATTCGAGGCATGAACCAGGACAAACAACACAGACGCCGCGTAAAGAGCGGCAACCGTGTCATCGATCATGATTCCCAGACCAGCCCGCAGGCGTTCCAATCTGCGAACCGGAGGTGGTTTGGAAATGTCAAACAGACGAAACAACAGGAATCCGACGATCAATGACTGCCAGTTAATTGGAACGAAGGCATACACCAATGGAAACGCGGCGATCTCATCCCAGACAACACTGCCGGGGTCTTTGCAGCGTCGCAGTTGAGCCGCTCGTTCACAGAGAGGAATTCCGACCAGAAACATGATGAGGCCAATTCCCAGGCGTCCCCACGCGGGAATCCCCTGTCCCAACAGCCAGCCCAGCGGCAGGCCCCACAGGCTACCGAACGTTCCCGGCATGACCGGAATTCGTCCCAGCCCAAAACCCTCGGCAAGGAACAGGATGCCGCGGTCGATCACGTTTGTCTCGTCTAACGACGGGTGTTCAGGCACCACTGATACTTCTATACTCGACCCAAAACTCCAAACCTGGATCATTGGGCCAGTGACAGCCGCCGGATCCCCCGGTTAACCATATCACAACTACAGAGACGCACCTTATGTCGGCTGACGCCAATCTGAGCAAACTGGAACATCTCAAGGAGGGCAGTTTGCAGCTTCGTGGCACGATTTCAGATGAACTGCTCAACGAGAAGCCGTCCTTCAGTGCTGACGCATCGCAACTGCTCAAGCACCACGGAAGCTATCTGCAGGATGACAGGGATGAACGGAAAGCGAAGAACGCGGACGGCTCAAAAAAAGGGAAATCCTATTCCTGTATGGTCCGCACCAGAGTTCCCGGTGGTCGGGTGACGGCAGACCAGTTCCTAGCCGAGCTGGAGATCTGCGACAGACTGGCAAATGGCACCGTGCGAGTCACCAGCCGCCAGGGATTCCAGTTGCACGGTGTGCTCAAAGACAATTTGCGAGAAACGATTCGAGCGATCAATCAGTCCAAATTGACCACGCTGGCTGCCTGCGGTGACGTGAATCGTAACGTGATGTGCTGCCCGGCACCGTACCGCAATCCGGTCTACGATCAGATCCAGGCTCTGGCGCAGCAGCTGGCCGAACATTTTCGCCCGCAGACGACGGCCTATTTTGATATCTGGCTCACCGACCAGGATGGAGCAAAAACGAATGTAGCTGAGCCCGTGATCGTGGACGAACCGATCTACGGAGAACTCTATCTTCCGCGCAAGTTCAAAATGGCAATCGCTCTGCCTGAAGAGAACAGCGTTGACGTCTACGCGCAGGATCTGGGCCTGCTGGCCATTGTGAAGGACGATCAGGTCACTGGTTATAACATCATCGTGGGCGGCGGAATGGGACGCACGCCGAGTGCCGAAAAAACGTTTGCCGCCATTGGTCAGAAGATGGCGTTCGTGAGGCCGGATCAGGTCCTGGCAGTGGCCGAGGCCATCGTCAAAGT
>JBDOMX010000583.1:0-5112 GCA_039831615.1 Planctomycetaceae bacterium | reverse complement strand
ATCCCTGATGATTCGTGCGTCGCTGAATCTGCGCGATGATCAGGTTGAGGCGGCGCTCGCGGATGTCGTGGAAGCAAACCGGTTGAGTCCTGGCGACGTGATCACGGAAAGCACGGTCGCGTTGGTTCACGTTCGATCAGGGCGAGTCAAATCGGGCATCGAATACGCAGAGGCGGTGCGGGAACAGGTTCCGTCGTCCGGCGGGCCCTACTATGGATGGACCTTGTACAATACGGCCTGCGTCTACGGGCGGGCGATTGAACTGCCCGACGTCTCTGCAGCGGACAGCGAACAATTCCTGGAGCGAGCCATCGAGCTCATGCATCAGGCAGCCGATGCCGGGGTTCATGACGAAGCACACGTTCTTAATGACCCTGATCTGGTCACATTACACAACCATCCCGAGTGGTCTTCGATTCTTGACCAGATCACCACCAACGAATACAAGGCCGAGTGAGAATCGCGGTTGACGTGAGCGAATCCGCTTGCCCTGAATCGAAAGCAGACGTCTCGCCGATCTCGAAGCTCCTGTCTGGGCGGCATGCTCTGCTTAGTTATTTTCCGATCGACCCTCGGTATAGTGCCAGTTATGGATCGGCTGCAGGATTGCCTGAACTTCGCTCAGGAGTTGCTGGTCCATCGGTTCTTCGGCCCAGTCCATCCACTGACCAACGCGTTGAGGACTGGCTGACCCGGTCACGCACGTCGCGAACTCGGGATTGGCGATCGAAAACTGCAGCGCGAGTTTCGCGATGTCGCTGCCGGCAGCAGCACAGTGATCAGCGGCCGCCCTGGCGACGAGGCGTACTTCGGGAGTCGCTTTGTGCCAGGAAGGCAGTTCGGCGCCGGTCAGCAGACGCGCGGAAAACGGGGCCGCGTTGATCAGACCCACGCTCTTTTCCCGGCAGATCGGTATCAGTTCCGTCGCCATGTCATTTTGCAGAGTGTAATGGTTATATGTCAGCAGGACGTCAATTTCGGCGTGTGCCAGAATGTACCGAAACACCTTCATCGGGTATCCGCTCACACCAATGTATCTCACCTTCCCCTGTTCCACCTGACGGCGCAGGGCGGGCAGTGTTTCTTCAATAATCTGCGACATCTCAACAAATTCGAGATCGTGACACAGGACGATGTCCAAATGATCGACATGCATCCGTTCCAGCGAAATATCCACACTCTCAGCCACGCGGCGGGCACTGAAATCGAAGTGTTGTGGCGCATAGCGGCCCAGTTTGGTTCCGAGGAAATATGAATCGCGGGGGATGTCGGGCAGGATCTGGCCCAGCAGAACCTCGCTCATCCCTCGCCCATAGTAAGGTGACGTGTCGATGAAGTTCATGCCACGATCGAGTGCCACGTGAACACTTTGCATGGCTTCTTCCAGGTCCACTTTGCGAAACTCTGCTCCCAGCGATGACGCTCCGAACGTCAACGGAGTCAGTTGCATGTCCGTGGCACCAAGTTGTCGAGTTTCCATGATGATTCTTTGCGAGGACACTTCCAGGTAAGATGCGGTACTGTATCGGATCCGCAGGCCGCCAGTCACCTTCGCTCCGACCAAATGTTCAACACCCGTCGTGGGATAATGCACTTCGGTGTCATTCCGCTCCGCGCCACCGGCAGAAAACAATTCCTGGATGTTCCTGTTTGCTTAGAATCAGTCTGGCCGCTGTGACTTTCAGCCGCTAGCATCTCGCCCCCGAAGCAATTGTGAAATGGGTGCTCGCTGAGAGGAATCCGGCAAGGCTGCGCTGCCTGCGGTCGGCCGACTTCCGAACAGGACGCCGCGATTTGTCCGGACGCAGCCCGCAGACGCGAAGCGGCATGATTTGAGACGGTCAGGAAAGTGGCATGGATGCCAAACCAAAACGGCGAAGGATTCGCACATCCTCAATGAAGCTGCTGCTGGCCTGCGTATCGCTCACATTCAGTCTGCTCGTCGTGGAGATTGCTGTCCGACTGACGTGGTCCACGCCATGGAGAATTCCGCGTGAGGCATTTGCGGAATCCGACGTTTTCAGGTTTCGACTCAAGCCCGAGTTTTCGTGTGACGTACCCATTGTCGACGCGGACTCATTCCGTATCGTCACCAACGAACGGGGATTTCGTGGTCCCACTGTGGCCTCAATTCAGGAGTGCGATCTGCGGATCGTATCGATCGGTGATTCCTTTACATTCGGATGGGGGCTGCCAAGAACCGAACATTGCATGGAGCGGTGGCTGGACGATTTCCGTGTTGCGCATCCCGACCGTCAAATCGGTCATGCGTTTGTGGCCCTGCCAAAGTGGTCGCCTAAAGATTACTACTTTGCCTACCTCGAGGAAGTGCGTCCGCTGCAGGCTGACATCGTCGTGCTGGGAGTCTTTCCGGGCAATGATCTCCTGGAACGTTCGGCAGGTAAATTCCGCACAACTCGGGAGGCCGCGGAACACGGGCGTTCTCAACCCAGGCCGGGCAAGTCCGTTTTAACTTTGTCTCGCTGGTACACCTTCGACTGGATGAAGGCTCAGATTCGTGCCACACCGGTTCTTGCCAATTTGGCCGTTACGCTCGGCGCGCGGCCTGTTGAGTTCGAACGATTTGCACGAGACGAAACGAAACAGCAGGAACTGTGGGATACGTCGCTGTTTTATCTCACTGAGTTAGAGCGTGCTGTGTCTGAAGACGGTGGCCGCCTGGTCATGATCAGCTATCCCTCGAAGACTCAATTTGATTCCGCTGATTACCTCAATAACGAGTACTACGACCCGAAGATGCCGGACGCAGTGCTGAGCGGATTCTGCGAGAGGGCAGATACTCCATTCATCGCTCTGCTGAGTGACCTGCAGGAGTCCGGGAAATGCGTCTATTGGGACATCGATCGGCATATGAATTCGACGGGACAGGCGGTTGCTGCCGCGACAATTTCAAAAACCCTGACGCCCGTTGTTGAGCAACGCCTGCTGGCAGTCCCCCGGCGACTCTCTCGCGACGGCGAGCGGAACCGGCCCATCGCGGTGCGGCGATAACGTTGCCGCATCGCGAGAGCGACTCAGATTGTCAGCATCTTAGTGATCGTGATGTCCGTGGAAGAGCATATGCTTCCTGTCGCCGGCCGAGATGACGTACGCGAACAGGTCGAAGATTTCTTCCTGCGTCAGTCGATTCAAAAGACTCTTCGGCATCAGAGACACCATTGACCGGATGCGTTCGTCAATTTCATCGCGTTTGAGCACCGTTGGTTTGCTTTTCGCCAGAGGATCAATGACGACATGCACCTCATCGTCCGTTTCTTTCATGATCATCCCTGTGATCGTTTTTCCCGAATCCATCACGAACGTCCATGAGCGAAACTTGTCATCGATCACCTTTGACGGCTCAGTCATCGATTCCAAAACATGATCGACGGTTTGCTTTTTGGGTTCCAGTTTCGCCAGGTCCGGCCCAAACACGCGTCCTTCTCCATTGAGCTGATGACAGGCCACGCAATTGGCGACCTTGAACAGCTGCTTTCCGACTTCAAATGATCGTCCGTGCTTCAACGCCTTCACGTCAGAAGACAGTTCCGCCAAAGTCCACTCATGATTTCGTCCGGTCATCGACAGCAGACTGTCTTTGATCGACAGCGGATTGTCCGCGAGGTATTTGTCAGGAGCCGCCAGGTAGTCTTCCAGGCTGGCGACGACGTACATCGCGCCAAACATTCGTCGCCAGTGTCCCGGATAGGTGCATACGTACGGATAAACACCGGGTTCGATTGGGACGTCAAAGCTGAGCGCCTGAGATTCACCGGGCTGCAGCAGCCGACTGGCCAGCATGATTTTGTCGGACTTCGGGATATAGTGTCGTTGAATGGCATCGGCATCACGAGCCGTGGCTTCGGCCAGTTCGCCGATTTCCTGCATCGCGCCTGGCTGGACAATGGCAAAGTTGTGGGGCATCTGGTCGGAGTTCGAAATGCGGAATTCGACCGGCTTCCCCGCTTCCACCACCAGAATTTCCTTATCGTAAATCATGCGAGCCGGCACGGTTCCAATCGCGATGACCCGGACGTCAAGGTTGTCCAGCCGCTTGAGTAAATCGGCGCCGGCGTCTTTCGAGAGATGTGGGACCAGGGATTTTGACAGCTCCACCGCGTTGATTGCGTTGGCGCCGGTCCGTCCCGCCGTTGGCATTCCGCTGAGGTATCCCACCAGATTGTCTGCCATGGGACGGATCACTGCCCTGGGCCATGAGGGGACCGGGATCCGGGCGAGGGTGCGAACCACCGCCGCACGGCTGCGGCCAGCTTTCATCAACGCCGCCAGCTGCGTGACCTTCGGCTCGGTGTGACCTGGAATGGCGGCGAGTGCCTGGACCGCGATATCCTGAAGCGTATCAGCGCCTCCGACAGACAGGTACGCCGGCTCAATTGCAGTCCTCTCCATGTTCGGTCCGGACCATTCCATGGAAAGGCCCTCATTACCGCCATCGTCAAAGTAAGTCACCATGATTGAATGCTCACCGGCCGAGAGCTTGACGTTGCCCTTCTTCTCAACCATCCCGTGGGAACCGTCGTTGTCGATGACTTGTTTATCGTCGATATAAAGACGTGAGCCATCGTTTGATGTGAGGAAAAATTGATACTTGCCTGACCGCGGAACGTCCAGAGTTCCGGTGAATTTGAGCGCGAACCGGTCGGCTTCATTGAGGTGCGGGACATTCAGCGAAATGGTTGGCACCACACCGCTGGCCTTCGGGCTCATCGTCGCCAGCGTTTCCCGAGCAACATTATCAGCGGCAGGTTCATAAAAGTCGACGAGGATGCCGCGCTGGCCCAATCGAACGCCATCCGACTCCGGCTCAGGACCGGTGGGAAGTGATTCGAGCAGGTTACTGATCGAGCCGAACAAAGTCGCGCGGAGATCCTCATTCGGAATATCAGGCACGGCCTGCAGAAAATCACTCAAGCCTTCCCGGCTGCGCGTTGCCGCCAGATAAGCATCATCTGCCGTTCCATCAGCGGTCACCCACGCGGCGAAGGCTGCCTGCCGGGCCGCGGAAGTTCGTCCGGCTGCGGACAGCAGTTCCAGTCGACCACGAACGTCTCGCAGATCGTCTGCCGGCACTTTGAGCAGTAACTGTTTCAG
>JBDOMX010000070.1:0-22443 GCA_039831615.1 Planctomycetaceae bacterium | reverse complement strand
CAGTTCGTCGAGTCGTTGCCTGGCATTGCCCGTCAGACCAGACTCTGATTCCGTTGCGGCCGGATCCATCTTTCCGTCAGCAGAAAGTCCGGGCGCCGTCGAGTCGTGCTGAGCTCGAACGATCGTCAACGGGACACAGAGCAGCAGGACAGGAAGCAGCAATCTTGTCATCGGTTCGTCTCGGAGCACCATTTGTCATCGCCTGGGGGCAGGAAGTCGATTCGCTGTTCAGCCGGAGAACTGAGCCCACTTCTCACCCGGTCCCGACGAAGAGCCATCCAGTTCAATTCGGCGCCGGCCCGGTCCCGACCCGACCAGGACTTACCGGCTTCAGATACCGAGCCCAAAGGGCCCGGGCGGGGGCAGCGAAAGCAAACCAGCAAAACAGAACCGGCAGCGCCACTTCATGCACTGCAAAGACCAGAACAACGACAAATACAATCTGCACGATCTGTCGCCGGCCGCGCGAACCGCGGATGAGTTGATTCAGGACATGTGGATACTGGATCCGGCTTACCATCAGTGATGCAGTGCCCAGAGTGATGAACGGGAGGACGACGGCCAGCGCTGGCAGCACGATCTGCTCAATGGACGTCGCCCAGCGAAATGAGTCTTCCAGCAATATTTTCTTGAGGCCATAGACTCCAATCGGCATCGCCGCAATGACACCGGCGGCTGCAGGCGAAGGCAGACCGCTGAAGCCTTCATGCGAATCGTCTTCATCGGTTTCAGAATTGAAACGAGCCAGACGCATTGCCGCACAAAGGACGAACAGGGTCGCGATGGGCCACAGGAATCTAGGTGGATAGTGAAACGGAGGGTTCACCACTGAATTCATCAGCCGATGATCCGGGTGAGTCAGTTTCAGCATCATGAATGCAGGCGCGACACCAAAACTGATCACGTCACACAAACTGTCCAGCTGTGCTCCGAATTCACTCGTCTGATTCGTCAGCCGGGCCGCACCGCCATCGAGGACGTCGAACAGCATTGCCAGGAAAATCAGCTGCGAGGCAAAAACCATTTGGTCCGTAAAGAACTGCATCTCTTCCGGCTCGGATAACTCCGTCGGTCCCACTCGTGCCAGAATGGTGATCGCCCCGAATCCACAGACGGCGTTGCCCAGCGTCAGCAGCGTCGGAAGAACGGCGAACACTTTGCGGCGACGCGTGCCGGTGAGTTGATGTGGTTCAGATTCCACCGATCTGCCAAATGAAGGGAGAGGGGGTAAGGAATTTTTTCGTTCGGGAGGGACGATCGTCCGCCCACAAACCAAAGTCAGTATATCACTGCACCTGCCGGAACTCACAAATCCCGCCGCAATTCTCAATTTGCGGGTGTGTCATGTGCTGGTTAGTCCACATAGGCCGTGCGCGAGACCACAATTTGGTCTCAAACAGCAATGAGTACATAAATGGTGGCCAGCACGATTTGAACGACGGCAAACGGCAATGCGATCTTCACAAAACCCCCGAATGTGAGTTTTAATTTCTGACGATGGATGATCGTCATCGCAACCACCGTTGATGCACTGCCGATCGGGGTGATGTTTCCACCCAGATTCGCTCCGAAAATCACGCACCACCAATACGATGAATCGGACGACGTCCCCAGATTATCAAGGATTTGCGAGAGCATCGCGGCCAGCGGAATATTGTCAGTCACTGAACTGGCAACCGCCGCGCTGGACAGCAGGACGATGGAATCTCCAGGAGCCTGCAGTGACAACAAACCGGAAATACCTTGCCCAATCAATGCCAGGACCTGGGCGTGCTCCATGACGTGAATCACGACGAACAGCGACGCGAAGAACGCCAGCAAATCCCAGTCAACGGCCGAATAGAATTTGTCGACATCGCTGCGGTAAGCCAGCAGGACAACTCCGGCAAAAAACAACGCCACGAATCCCATCTCCAGCTGGTCCAGTCCGAACGGCAATGCCGATTGCCCCGCCAGAGCTCCGATGAACAGGACCAGTGAAACCACCGAGAACCAGAAGAATCGGCTGCTGGGGATCCCTTCTGCCGGATCAAAGCTATCGACCATCCGCAGCGCTTCTGATTTCTCTTCATCTGTCTTCAGGCCCCTGATACCAAATTTTTTTCGCGCCATCGCCAGAGTGACAATGGTTGATACGACGACATAGGGTGCGGCCACGATAAAGAAGCGGCCGAAACTGATTCCTGCTGTCTTGCCGACGATGATGTTGGGCACGCTGCTGATCAGTGTCAGCAGACCGCCGACATTGGTCAGCAGGCCCTCGGTGAGCAGAAATCCGAGCATGAGCTCCGTGCGGTTCAGTTTCTTCAGCGACACGGTTGTCAGCGATCCAATAATGATCATCGCTGTCACATTGTTCAGCACAGCCGAAAACAAGACTGTTAACAGACCGTAGAAAACCAACAGTTTCCATGGATCGCCGCCGGATTTCCGAGTCAGCATGATTGCCATCCATGTGAATACTCCCGAACGACTGGTGACCTCGACAAACAAACTGGCCCCAAGAATGATCGTAATGACACCCCAGTCGATCGAAGGAATGTAGATCGGCAACGAAACCATGTGGTGATCCGGCAATTCCACATCACCGAAATGCAGCAGTTTGAGCACTGTCGCCAGAATCAGACAGATGCCGGCGAAGGAGCCGACAATGATTGACTTCTTCGCATGAAGAGTTTCCTCAAGCGCGAGCGCTGCGATCATTGCCAGCAGCAGAACTGCAAAGACGGCAGTGATCCAGCCAGGAATCGCATGCTGTGTTTCAACTTCAGCCAATAACACAAACGTGTTGGCGACCGGGGATGCAATGAAATTGATCATGTGTGGAAGTGTGTCGACTGGGGACATCTCAATAGCCGTGTCTGGTTGATGAAATCAATGGACGAGTTGGAATGTCATACAATGGGCGGCGACGGTTGGGCAGCCGGAGCCTAAAGCAACAGCATCGAAACGTCCGTCAACTCAACACTCAGCGAGTAGGCGCGCCCATGCATTGCCAGCTGATCGTCGTCTTTGGTATTCAGCACCAGCAGGTCGACATCATGATCCTGAATCAACCGGCGGTAATCCCGCAAATGGTGACCACGTCCGACAGAGGGAATGACACTGATATTAGGGCCCTCTGCGTGAATGCCCTGGGAACACACTTCGATAAAATCAGAGGCTTCTTTCAGCAATTGATTTTCAATCAGGATTCGAGCGTCATCTGAATCAATTTCCGGAATGCGGCCAATGGCCCGAAGATAGCGTTCAAAGACAAGGTCATCTTCAATATGACACAGCCACATCGAGCCACCGGTCCGGCACATGGCAGCACCATAATTGATCAGTCGATTATCGCCTGAAATGTGATCCGCCACGACCATCACTCGATCACAGTCGCGTTCTGCAAGTCGAACCGGATTTTCTGAAGTGCCAGGCAGGACCAGCACAGGGATCGAGGTTGTTTGGGTGAGGACGTCCAGGTAGACGCCCAGACTGTGCTGCGGCACCAGCGAAGTTTCCTGCAAATGCCGGTGGGTGACGATCAGATCCGTCTGCTGCTCATCAACCAACGCAATCAACTGAGCAACTGTGTGATACTCACCGCCGGTAATGATGCGCCAATCAGTGTCCACATCCAGCTGATGAATGAACGCGCAGACGTCAGCCTGAACCGTTTCGGCCTGTTCAACTGTTCCATCGGTGACCAATGTGACCTTGCGGATGGGGATGTTGACATAGGAAAACTGTTCCTTTTCCGCTCGACGAAACATCGATTCGAATTCGTCAATGTGATCGGTCATGCTGGATTGACTCGCAGGCTCGATGAGTTGATCCGGAATTCTACCGTAACTCGACTGTTAGCGGGAGTTGCTCGACAACACCGAATTCTGCGGCCGTGTCGACGGCAAATCAGAACACTTGACTGATATTTGTGCTGCAGAAAGTCGGCAGCGAGGTGCAGGCCTCGACGGGCTGCGACCTTTCCTGGAGCGACCGGCCATCGGCACATCCTGCCGGACAGCTCCCGTCGCGAATCAGGAATCAATGAACCGGACCAGGGGCACTGATATGCGGGCCAATGGACCAGCGAACGCACAGAAGCCGTTTTCGAAAAATCGTGGCGGGTTCTGGCTCGCGGGGCCAATGGATGACGGGCTCTGGCACTTCCTCCGCGGCCACGAATCAGCGTCGTACGCCGTAGCATCGCTCTTGAGCCAATTGTCCGGCGGACGCTACAGTGCCGCCGTGCTGCGAGTTATTCCACCGTCCATGCGATAATGCCGACCATGCTAAACAGACTTTCAATGTTCGTTGCGGTCACAATTGCTGCCTTTTTCTTCGCGACCGGGTGCAGTTCCACGAAAACATCCAACACTGCTCGCACGGCCAAGGAGCAGATGTTGTTGTCAGATGCCGTGGAGCGTTCACTGAGTAAGGTCGATTTTACACCACTGGCAGGTCAGCAGGTATTCATCGAGGAAAAGTATCTCGAATGCGTCGACAAGGCATTCGTTGTTGGAACCATTCGGCATCAGGCGATGCGTTCCGGGGCAAGACTCGTCGACGCTGCAGACGCTGCTGACGTGGTCATGGAACTGCGAAGCGGCGGGGTCGGTACTGACACGTCGGAAGCATTTCTGGGGACTCCCGAAATAGCGCTGCCTGGAATGTTGACGGTGCCTGAAATCCGCCTCGCCGAACGCAAAACACAGTTCGGTTTTGCCAAGCTTGGAATGGTGCTGTACGACGCGAAAACCCGTCATGTACTCGGTGATGGCGGGATGGCTCTGGCTCAATCGGACGACAACAACTGGTATCTGTTCGGGGTTGGACCATTTCAAAACGGTTCACTGAAGGAGGACGTCAACAGCGCGAAACGGGGAACTCCCGGGATGCAACGTCGACGCGTTCCCACCCTGGTCGCCTTCGACGCGCGACCGACCGCCTCTGAGGATCCGGAGATCCGGTTTGCGGCCGGCGAGACATCTGAGTAGTGGTCAGCTGCCGGCGAACGGCAGATCCTGCCGATGAAGGCATTTTTTTTGGGTTCCACATCGCATTCGCATTTCCATTCGGAAAACTCCGTCGAATCGTAACCAGCTTCACGCAGTGACGCGGCGGCCGTTCCGATAATCTGGAGAGGGCGAATGGGACTTTGAAGTGAATCAACGGAGTGATATCGATGGATTGTGTGAGCCTGCGGGTCATGGGACTCTTGTTGTTTGCCGCTGCGACAGCGGTTCCACAATCTGCCAGCGCACAGGGAGTTCAGTGGCAGACCGACCCTCCGGCGGCGCTGCAGCAGGCCGCCGCCACTGGTCGCCCCGTACTGATGAAGTTCACTGCCGAATGGTGCAGCTATTGCAAGAAGATGGAACGCACAACGTTTTCCGACCCGACGACGGCTGAGGTCGTGCATCGGGATTTCGTTCCGCTGCTGATTGACGCAGACAAGCACCAGGATCTCGCCAGACAACTCAATGTCACCGGACTGCCGGCAATATTGATCGTTGCTCCCGACCTGACGATTCTGGAACGGATCACCGGATATCAGACGACTCAGAAGCTGCTTCCCAAACTCGAGCTTGTGACCGCGACGCACCGAACAAATGCTCGGGTCCCTGCATTGCCCGCTGCACAGCAGAGAACTCAGCTGCCAGGGTCTGACAATCCGTTTGCTGACAATCCGTTCGCCAATGAGCAGACACTGACATCAGATCCTGCGGACGAATCAGCCCGGGGCAGTGCCGAATTCCACAACGTTCGTCGAGCTGCCACAGAACCGTCGTTTGATGGACTTTGCCTGACAAGCGTGGTTGAGGAACGCGAACTCATTGCAGGCTCGAATGTCTGTTCCGCTGAGTACCGTGGACAGCTTCTGTATTTTCGCGACATCGCTCAACGCAGTCTGTTTTTCGAATCGCCGGAGAAGTACTGGCCGATGCTTGACGGCAGCTGTGCCCTGACATTGCTGGAAACCGGCCGTGAAGTCCCTGGCAAGCTCAGGCATGCTGCAGTTTTTCGCAATCGTATCTGGTTGTTTCAGAATCGGGCTCTCATGGCACAATTCATTGAATCCCCGGCTGACCATGTGGCTCGCCTTGAAGAACGCCAAATACCCGCAGGAACGGCGAACCGGTCGTATTAACGGCAGCCGTTTTGGCGATTGCAGAGCAATAACTCACAGCAGAGGCTACTTCCTCGGAAGCAGCCTCTTGACTTTTGGTGCATGTCGTCAAAGGCTGGTGAGTGGCCGACGTCCCGGGCCGGTCACACTGTGTTCACCCGTCGGCTGACACGGAAGTGTGTCTCTTGCCCGTTTTGCAACATCAGGAACGCGTAATACGAAATCCGCATGCTTGCACAGCTATTACCAGTGAACGGCGGTCCCCCGGTCACTCTGCGTCGTTCTGTCACTCTCGTGGGACGAAGTCCACGTCTGTGTGATCTGCCGCTGGACAACAAATCCGTCTCAAAAATGCACTGCATCCTGGTCAAGACTGATGGTCTGGTCTACATGCGAGACCTTGGCAGCACAAACGGGACGCGCGTGAACGGTCAACGGGTTCTTCGAGGCGCTCTGCTGCCCGGTGACCAGATTTCTTTTTCCGGCAGCGCATTCCGCGTCCATCTGGCCCCCGACTCGGCCAGAACTGGTGATGAGTCTGACGTCGCGGCCCCGATTGCAGAAATTGTTTCTGATCAGGACCCGGGAACCAGCAGCGACGTGGTATTGCTGTCAGATGACGACCTGCTCTCAGACCGCGAATAACACTCAATGTCAATCGACGGTCGTGAATGACCCCCACCATGATGGGTCAGGGCGGAAGTCCGGACGCAACATGCGTGCATGTTGCTTTTCCAGACGCGGCTTTAACTGCAGGCGAATCTGCTGCTCCCTGGCGGCATATCGAGCCTGATCGAACCGCGGATCAGGTTGTGGGATCGCCGCACCGACATCTTTCAGCCAGACGGTCAGAGCCTCATTCAGCGTTTTCGCAAGTTGCGGATGTTGTGCCGCAACATCCGAGATTTCACCGAGATCATCCTGAATGTTGTACAACTCCTGTCGCCCGTCTTCCCAGTAATGAATCAGTTTCCAGGGACCTCGTCGAATGATCGATGACGGTTCTCCCCCCTGATTGCCGTAGTGTGGATAGTGCCAGAACAGATCACGAGTTGACAAAAGACCGGTCTTGATCAGTGGCACGAGGCTCAAACCGTCCACGTGTTGCTCCGGCTGTGGCGTCAACCCGCAAAGGTCCAGCAGCGTGGGATAGAAATCCGTCCCGGTGACAGGTACCTGACACGTTCCAGGATTAATTCCGGGCCCACTGATGAAATACGGTTCGCGAATGCCTCCTTCCCATTGCCGCCCTTTACCACCGCGCAACGGAAGGTTGCTGGTCGCAAAGGCATCACCGGACGACACTCCGCCATTGTCGGATGTAAAGACGATGTACGTATTTCCAGTCAGCTTCAATTCATCCAGCATCGTTAACACCCGGCCCACGGCCTCGTCCATTGCCTCGATCATACCGGCGTACACCGGACAGTCCTGGACCTGGCGTACCGGCAGAGTCCGGTCAATCAGGAACCGTTCGGACGGTGGTTCGAGTTCCTCCGCTTTTTTCTGATATCGCTGCCATCTCGGACGTGTCGTCTGGATGGGGGAATGAACCGAGTAGAACGCCAGAAACGCAAAGAACGGTCCATCCTTACTGGATCGAATAAAATCTGCAGTCTCCTGCCCTAAACGCAGCGGGAGTGATTCCCCATCCGGCCCGTCTTCCAGAGTGGGATTCCTGTAGGGAGCGAAGTAACCGCCAGGAGGGGATCCTCGCTCATGACCTCCACGATTGACCTCGAATCCATGATCTTCGGGCCACGACCCTTTACCACCCAGGTGCCATTTGCCTGCGAAGAAGGTGGAGTAACCAGCGTCGCGAAAAGCTTCCGCGATCGTCATGTCGTCCGCCGGAAGTTCGTGCTCATATTCAGCAGGAAGAATTCGTCCGTTGTGTTCCCACTGATATCCGGATTTGGCTCCGATCCAGTCCGTGATGTGCAATCGCGCCGGGTACCTGCCAGTCATGATGCTGGCCCGCGACGGGCTGCACACCTGGCACGTGGCATATCCCTGCGTGAACTGAATTCCGGAAGACCCAATGCGGTCGATATGAGGTGTCTCGTAGAACTCACTGCCGGAGATGCTGAGATCCATCCAGCCCAGATCATCCGCCAGGATGAACACGACATTGGGCTGATCCTCCGCCTGCGCGGACGGCCACCATAATGCGATTGTGGCAATCATCGCGATCCCGCCATTGGTCGTTCCTGCACTGCGTATCATTGGCATCGTCTGCTCTCTGGTGAATTCGACAGATCTCAAAGCTATCAGCCTGACGGTCTGTGTTTCGTTGAGGTTAATCTGTTGCTGCCACGTGTGCCACGGATTTCCGTCATCGTTTGGTAAGCGACTCCTGCACCCGATGGACATCGAAAGGCCTGTGCGGGTGCCGGAAAAGCCAGACCTCGGTTGACGGGCCGTCTGCCGTTGCAAGCAGGGTCCGTGTCCGACTGCGCTTCCCGTAATTGCCTGAATTTGCTAAACCAACGGGTCAGGACTCGCAGGGCGCGTGCTCACAAAGTTTTGGCGTGCCTTTGTCCGGGACCGACGTCGACAGGAAACGCATTTCCCTGAGTCGTATCTGCCATCAATACGGAGATTGACCGAGCGATGGATATCGTACTCGGATTTGTGTTCCTGCTTTGCCTGTTGTTGCTCGTCATGATTTTTGGCGAGCAGTTGAGTGTGCTCGGTGCGTTCCACGGTCGGTGGTTGAGCGCACTGACGGAGTCCATCGCCGATCTGTGGGATTTCCTCTGCGAAGAAATCGATCGCGGCTGGCGTTTCGTGCTCGAACACCTCTGGTGGGTTTTGGCAGTTGGTTCGGGCGGTTCCGGAGTCGTGCTTGTTGCGTGGATGATGTTCGGCGGAATCGCTGACCAGGCAGCCGCCGACTTGTCCGGACGGACGGGTCAGCTACATGCGGGTGGAATCCTGGATCATGTCCCGGAAATCGTGCCTCCCAGGGATCTGGACCAGGCGCTGATTGCCCGGTCTGAGGATCTGATTAATCCTCGCATTGATCAGGTCTCTGCGCGGGTCGGTTCCGGATGGAATCCGGGCTGGGACAGCAATCCTGACCCGGCACCCGGACGCAATGGAATGGCCGTCGATGATTTTCCGCCGTTGTTTCGGGGACGTACTCACAATTCACCCGATGCACTCGAGGAGCCGCGACTCAGGGACTGGGAAACTTTGCCGGTAGGACGTGGCAGTCTGCCATTCGAATCGGAAAACAGGCCTGGAGGGAGGCGGCGCACGCCGAGCTTCTCACGGTGGACCGAAGAATACCTGCCGGACGATGACCAAATCATCAGGATTTCCGGCAGGGCGATTAATTCAATAACGCTGAAAAGCGAAATCGCAGCAGCGCTCGAACGGCTTGACCTCCGCCGCCGGGACGACTGGCGACGAAGTGAACGCTTTCGTGACACACTCATGGATTTTTCAGATACGGCTTCTGACATCCCTCGCGTCCCGGAAGCGACCCGCGATGAGCTTGATCTGATCAAATCCAGCGTGAGAGTTGTCCCTGGATCCAGCGTCGGGGACAGTGATCTGTACATTGAAAAACGGATTGTTCCTGCTCAGCAAAGAAACGAATTCGAAATCGAGATCTCTGTCACCAACCAATCTCCTCGGCGAATGAGCGGACTGCTGGTCCACGAGCATTTAGGATCCTCTGTGGAGCCGGTTTTCATAGATGACGGTGGCGTGTTTCGCGACTCCAGGGTCACCTGGGTCATCGACGATTTACGGCCACTGAAGACTCAGACAATTCGACTGCAAGTGAGGTCAGACTCAGCTGGTACAATTCCCACTCGAACTGTGATCTCGGCAGTGGCCGCTGTTACTTCTGAGGTCGTTGTTGAATCCGACCGTCGCACCAGATTTACACCCGGTCGGTCGGATGTGCAGCTCACGATCGGCAAAGTCCCGCGTACGGCAACGGTATCTGAAAAGCTCGAGATTTCGTTTCGGCTGAAGAACGTTGGTACCGGACCAGCAACTGAAGTCGTGCTGCGCATTGATTTACCTGCCGGACTGGACCACTTCCACCTGGAAAAGGATGATGTGGACCGAACTGTTGATGTGACCATCCGGGATCTGGAGCCCAACACCAGCCGCGTTAAGGTTCTGAGGCTCACCGCTGTGGAGCCGGGTCAGCAGACGGCCGTTGTTGAACTGCTGGAAAATCGAAAGCAGACGGATCTCACGACATTTGACATTCGCGTTCTCGCGGACGACGACACGTCAAATGAGGCCACAGACCAGCGGCCGTTGTTACCACGACCGGATGACGCATTCCCATCGGACCGCCGTTAACGTCGCGAGCTCGTCGGGCGCCCGGGCTTCGGTGCGACCTGAGCCCACTGCTGGAGCCGTTTTCGAACAGTCGTGGTAGGTTCTGGGCTTGCGGGGCAAAGAATGACGAGCTCCGGCACGTCCGCCGCGACCACGAAGCAGTGTCACCCGCTGTATTTTCGGGAATTCAGCGACTCTGCGTCCGCACGACAGTGTTTACCCTGCGAACAGCCGCGACAACTTCGTCTTGATTCTGGAGCAGTTTTCGAAATGTCGTGGTGGGTTCTGGCTCGCGGGTCCAATGCATGATGGGCTCGGACACTCCCGCCGCGGCCACGAATCAGCGTAACAAGCTGTATGTTCGGCGCATCAGGACATCAGAAAGGCAGAGCCGTGAGAATCCTATACCTTGCAATCATTCCTGGCCTCCTGTTCACATCGGCAGCCGGCGACGAATCGACGGGAAGCATCGCGCGAACGGCGGAGGAAGTCGACGAACTGATCCTCGCCGAAGAACCATCGCAGACTCGCGAACTGATTGACGATGCAACTTTTCTCCGTCGCGTGTCACTGGATCTCGTCGGCAAACCCGCCACGCCAGGTGAAATCACGCGATTCGGGCTGGATCCGTCGTCCAACAAACGGCAGGCAGCTGTCGCACGATTGCTGTCGTCCTCTGAGTACGGCGAAAACTGGGCTCGCTACTGGCGTGATGCGATTCTGCTCCGGTCGACCAACGTTCGGTCGATGATCGTCCGACAACCGTTTGAAGAATGGATGGCTGACAACCTCAATAGTAACCGACCATGGGATCACATCGTTGAAGACCTGCTGACTGCGACCGGTTCCGTGAACGACAACGGTGCCACCGCATTGTTGTTCGCACACGAAGGTGAGCCGGAAGAGGTGGCCGCCGAAGCTTCACGTCTTTTCATGGGGATCCAGGTTCAATGTGCCAACTGTCACGACCATCCGTGGGACCGCTGGAAACGCGAAGAGTTCCATGAGCTGGTCGCGTTCTTCCCCCGCGTCCGCGTCACTCGTGACCGGACGACAGATGATCGAACGGCCTACGTGGTTGCTTCGATGGACCGCGAGCAACGTCGTCGCCCGGGAGTGTCCCAGTTTCTGTTGACACGAATTGACCGAAACCGCGACGAAGTCATCTCAAAACAGGAGGCTCAGAAGTCACCCCTCCGCCGTCTGTTTTCCAATGACAGGATTATGGAACGTGTCGATAAGAATGGAGACGGCAAACTGACGCTGGAAGAAATCAAAACTGCTCAGCCTGCCGGCAATAACCGGCCTGGCCAGGGCAGTGCTGAACACTTCATGCCCGATCTGGAAAACCCTGCTGCAGAAGGCACCCGCATCGATCCGGTCTTCTTTCTCAATGATCGAAAAATCAAAGCGGGTTCCCAGGACATTGATCGTCGCTCCGCCGCGGCCGATTTCATCACCAGTCGGGGCAACAAGTGGTTTGCAAATGCCATCGTGAATCGAATGTGGGCGGAGCTGACCGGAACCGCATTCTATATCCCCGTCGATGATATCGGACCGGACCGGGAAGCCAGTCATGCCACAGCTTTGGAGGCACTCTGCAAAGGCTTTGTTGCCAGCCGTTACGACCTCAAATGGCTGCTGACGACGATTGTGTCAACCAATGTGTACCAGCGCAATCTCAACACCGAGGTTGACGGGTTTGCGCGTATGGAACCGGCCCGGCTCAGATCTGACCAGCTCTACGCCGTATTGTGTCAGTCTCTGGGCGTCGAGGGGATCCAGCTGCCAGTGCAGGGCCGACGCCGATACGCTCAGGGCGATCCGGGCCGAGGAGCCATCGAGGCCACATTTGGCTTCGATCCTTCGACCTCGCGTGACGAGGTCACGGGCAGTATTCCTCAGGCATTGTTCCTGATGAATTCAGCACAAATCAACCAACTAATCAGTGCACGAAACTCTGACAGTCCGATCGCCAGAATTCGTCGCTCGGTGGACAGCGACGAAGATGCCGTTGGCGAATTGTACCTCACCGTTCTCGGCCGCAATCCCACTGAGGGTGAACTGCGGGTTTGCGGCGACTTTCTTGGGGAGGCCAGTGATCCATCGGAAGCGATGGAAGACTTGTTCTGGGCATTGCTGAATTCCAGCGAATTCCGCATGAAACGCTGAATCAGTGTCCTCCTGTCTATCCTGTTCACAGATTCCAGCAACACCAACCGGAGCGACGCGATGAGCACACATCTGTTCGATCATGTGAGTATTTCAGGTACCAAATTCACTCGCCGACGCGCGATGCAGCGTGTATCCGGGACCGCACTCGCGGCCGGCACCGCCCGCTTCGGCGAATTGATGGCTGATCAGGCCGAATCACTGCGCCGTGAAGGTCGGGCCATGATTCTGTTGTGGATGCGTGGAGGGCCCAGCCAGTTCGAAACGCTGGATCCAAAGCCAGGCACAGAAAATGGAGGACCAACGACGGCCATTGAAACCTCCGTCTCCGGAATCCGTATCGCCGACAATTTTCCACAACTGGCAAAGGTGATGGACGATGTCGCCATCATTCGCTCGATGACGAACAAGGAAGGCAGTCACCCTCGCGCCACCTACCAGATGCATACCGGGTACCTGCCGGCAGGCAGTGTCAGACATCCGTCGCTGGGCTCCTGTGTCACACAGCAGCTCGGCGATCCGGAAAGCGAATTGCCTTCGTTTGTGTCAATCGGAAACACTCTGGGTTCAGGGTTCCTTGGCATGGATTACGAACCGTTCGTTGTCGGCAATCCTGGCCAACTGCCGGCTAACGTGGCATTGCCCACGTCACGTGACCGTTTCGCGCGGCGCCGAGGACTGCTGCAACGACTGGAAACGGAATTCGCAGACTCAGGGGCCCGACAGCTGGTTGAATCTCATCAGGCGATCTATGGGAAAAGTGCGCGTCTGGTGCTTAGTCCGGAAGTCAAGGCGTTCGACATTGCGGACGAAAGCAGCAGTCTTCGCGGACGCTACGGCGACGATGACTTTGGCCGCGGCTGTCTGCTGGCCAGACGTCTCGTTGAGCGTGGTGTCACGTTTGTGGAAGTTCGCTCTGGAAACTGGGACACTCACCAGGACAACTTCGAGCAGTGTTCTAACAATGCGGCAGCCGTTGATCCGGCGACAGCGACGCTGATCGCTGACCTGAGGGACCGCGGTATGCTGGACCGCACGCTCGTGGTCTGGATGGGAGAGTTCGGCCGCACTCCCAAAATCAATCCTCGCAACGGCCGGGATCATTATCCTCGCGTCTTCAGCGCAGCCATGGCGGGAGGTGGCATCAAGGGCGGTCAGGTGTATGGATCATCAACCGCGAACGGAACTGCGGTTGAGGAGTCTCCGGTGACGGTGCAGGATCTGTTCCGCACGATTTGCAGCTCAATGAACGTCGACCCAAACCATGAAAACATCAGTCCTCTGGGCCGACCACTCAAGGTTGTCGATGGCGGTGAAGTCATCCCCGGACTGATCTGACGATCGTGGGGCTGCTGCGCAATTCGATTCTGCACGGGGCCGATTGACGGCATGTGAACGTTGCCGATCGAAACGGCAGCGATGTCAGGTTCCGTCCGCAAACGGAAAACGAAGTGGTCGACCTGATTACAACAGTTCGCGGATCGGTTGCCGCGTGTCCAACAGATACTGTGGTCGGCCCCGCAGGTCATTGATCGTTGTCTTTGACGCGTTGATACCGAGGTTGTGGTACAGCGTGGCAATCACGTCCTTGAAATGCACCGGTCGTTCGATGGGAGCACCGGCGTGGCGGTCTGTCCTGCCGATGACCTGTCCTGGTCGACAACCACCGCCTGTGATGATTGCCGGACTGACTGCTGGCCAGTGATCGCGGCCACCGTTCTTGTTGACTCGAGGCGAACGACCGAATTCACCCCAGGCAATGATCGTCACGTCGTCCAGCATACCTCGTTCATCGAGGTCATGGATCAGAGCTGTCAGCCCCTGATCGACGATCGGCGCCATTTGTCGCATCCGCGGAAAGTTCTTCGTGTGGGTATCAAAATCACTGAGCGTCAGGCTTACCACACGGACGCCCGCTTCAACCAGTCGTCGCGCCAGAAGCAGCTTCAGCGAACCCTCCGGACTTTCGCTGGTGCTGAAACGCTCCACCTGATCAGTCGGTGCGCGGTAGCGGGCAAGCGTCGCAGCCGACTCACGGTTGAAGTCCAGTGCTGCAGCGAAGCGGCCAGACGTCAGAATCCCTGCGGCCTTTTGCGTGAACTCATCCATCGCGTCCATCATTCCCGTGGCATCCATCTGCCGTTTGATCCCGTCCAGACCCGCGAGCAGCTGCCGTCGATTGTGGATACGTTTCAATGACAGTTCGGGATTGAGCGTCAAACTGGTCGTGTGGTTGCTTCCCAGCCGTGCCAACTCCCCTTTCATTGCTGGCTCGAGCGGCCGACTGAAGAGATTCGACAGCTCAGGCCGAAACGGTCCATGTGATGGTCCCAGAAAACCAGGGCGGCCACTGTTGCGGACCAGCGGACGCCCCTGCATGAGATCCACAAAGCCTGGTGCTGTGTCGTCTTTCGATCCCGTGAGTTTGTTAATCACACAGCCCATCGCCGGGCGGCCACCCAGTGATTTTAAGTCCGTGTGAGAGAAGCCGCTTTGGCACTGGAAAGCATCATGCTGTCCCGCAGAACCAACCAGCGAACGGATGAACGAAAACCGATCCGCTGCCGCCGCAAGTTTCGGGAACAGCTCACAAATCTGAAAACCCGGCAGTTGGGTTTGAATCGGCTGGAACTCACCACGAATCTCCCGAGGAGCGTGTGGTTTCATGTCGATCGTGTCCAGCTGCGGCGGACCGCCGTCCAGATGGATGTTGATGACGGCCTTGCCTGATGAACCGACCCCCGCCGCAGACTCTGCCCGCAGCAGGTCGGACAGCATCAGGCCGCCAATGCCCGCTGATCCGGCTGCGAGAAACTGACGCCGTGAAACGCCATCGCAGTGACGAACGGATCGATCGTGGATGGTCAGCATCGCTGGTACTCTGGAGCTGCTTGGTTGACGACTCAACGCAGACATTCCGACATGATCACACACAAAGGGTCCCATTTCACGCACGAAATTGCAACATCAGGCGGACGCGACACTTCATGTTTCGCCCGCACTGCATGTCAGGAAAACGGTCAGTGTCGCCCCGAAAATATCTTCAATTGCATCAACCGGAATGTGAGAATCGTGGCCAGCACAGCGGCACATTCACTTCTGACTGACCCAGCCTCCGTAAGATGTCGTGACGATGAGCGAAACACTGCATCTTGTGGACATGGAAAATGGTGGCCGAATCGCGCTCTATCGACTCAGGTCCGAGAATGCTGCCGGCCTGCCAGTCATCATTGCGCACGGGACAATCTCCAACGCCGACACAGTGCGTACGCTCGGAAGATTTCTGGCCACCCGAGGATTTGACTGCTGGTTGCTGGAATGGGCCGGACACGGTCAAAGCGAGCCGGCCAGTTCGAAACAAAACTTCGAATACCCGGCGTTCAATGATCTGCCCGCGGCGATCCACGCCGTGCTCAGGGAGACGCAGCAACAAAGAGTCATTTGGCTGGCCCACAGCGGCGGGGGACATCTGCCACTCATGTATCTGAGTCGTCACCCGGAGAAGCAGACGCATTTCGCTGGCATCGTGGCAATCGGGACTCAGTCGACTCACGCCGCAACGCGACTCCGGGATAAATTTGCAGGAGTTGTGCTGTGGTGCATTACGATGTTGATGAATCGTACACCAAAGGTGATTCTACCGGTGGGAAATGAGCACGAACCGACGCGACTCCTGCTGCAATGGGCAAACTGGAACATGAAACAACGCTGGTTGGGTGAGGACGGACTCGACTACATGGCTGCTTTAGCAGGGGTGACAGTTCCTGCCATCGTCGTTGCGGGTGGCAATGACTCGATCGCTCCGGCTGCCGGCTGCCGAGCGATCTTCGAGGCTATCGGCAGCTCTGACAAGACGTGGATTCTGTGTTCCGAAGCACACGGCTTTAGCAGGGATCTTGCTCACGGCCAGTTGATTCGCGGGCCGATCGCGCAGAATGAAGTGTTTCCGCGACTGGAGGAATGGCTGCGATGTCGAATTGGACAGGATTGACATCCTGTTTCACGGCGAACGCCGTGACCAGCTGGCAACGACTGTCCTGATCGTTCTACATTCTTACTCGATTCTAATTCTCAACTGCCGGCGGCGCGGGTGTGACATGAATCCAATACGGGGAAATCGAATGACGTCAGGTCAGTGGATTGCGGTTGTCGCTTTCGTAGTGTTCCTCATGACACGTCCATTCGCCGAGGTGCGGGCCGCTGCTGATCGGCCGAACATTCTGTGGCTGTCTGCCGAAGATATTAGCGCTCACCTGGGTTGCTACGGTGATCCACACGCGATCACGCCTCATCTGGACGCACTGGCCAGGGAAGGCGTCCGCTATACGCGTGCGTTTACGACGGCCGGGGTCTGCGCTCCATGTCGCAGCGGGATCATCACCGGGCTCTACCAGACGTCCCTGGGGACGCATCACATGCGCTGCACCGCAACTCTGCCGGAACACATCAAGCCGTTTCCCGTGTACCTCAGGCGGGCTGGCTACTATTGCGCGAATAATCAAAAGCAGGATTATCAGTTCACAGCGCCTGCCGACACATGGGATGAATCTTCTAAAAACGCACACTGGAGAAAACGGAAGGATCGGACTCAGCCGTTCTTCGCCGTGTTCAATTTTACGGGGTGCCATGAGAGCGGGATAGCGTCCGCAGAAAAATACGCGCGAGTAACGAGTGACCTGCAGCCTTCGGAGCGACAGAATGCCGCGGCGCTGACAACTCTGCCCCCGTACTACGCGGACACAGCGACCATTCGGGAAGACTGGAAACGCAACTATGAGCTGATTACGGCCATGGATGTCTGGGCCGGCGAGTTGATCCGACAGCTGAAGGATGATGGCCTGTACGAAAACACGATCATCATGTTCTGGTCTGACCATGGCGTCGGACTCCCTCGCGCCAAACGCTGGCTGTATGATTCCGGCACTCATATTCCGCTCGTGGTCCGCATTCCGAAACGCTTCCAGGATGCAGGCCTCGTCGCCGCCGGTCTGCGCAAGCCGGGGAGCGTCACCGACCAACTCGTGAGTTCAATCGATTTCGGACCGACGGTTCTGAGTCTTGCGGGTGTTAACGTTCCCGACCATGTGCAGGGGCAGCCTTTTCTGGGGCTCGATTTGCAGGCACCACGTGAATATGTCTACGGCGCTCGCGACCGGATGGACGAGCGGTATGACATCATCCGCATGGTGCGTGACAAACGATTTAAGTACATCCGAAACTACGAACCTCTGAAGACATTCTTTCAGTACATGAATACCCCGGAACAAGGTGCGACCATGGCAGAGCTGCGCCGGCTACACGAGGCAAACGAATTGCCTCCGGCAGCTGCACATTTGTTTTCGCCACAGAAATCCGTTGAAGAACTGTATGACTGCAACGAGGACCCTCACGAGGTCAACAATCTGGCCGGTGACCCTCGGTACGTCCGTGTCCTGAGCCGTCTGCGGGCGGCTCAATTGAAGTGGGTCCAGGACACGAAGGACCTGGGACTGATCCCCGAACCGATCATCGCCAGACGCCGACAGGAACTTGGCAGCGAATACGCCATTCTGCGTCAACAGGATGGCGATCTGTACAATACGAATTTGGGTGCGATCGCATCCGCTGCGTCCGAGGGCATCGAACAGTTACCTTCACTTTTGGGTGCCCTGACGGCCGATGACAGCGCCATTCGCTACTGGGGAGCCACGGGGCTGGGGAACATCGGCGCTGCGGCCAAAGACGAAGGTCAGGAAGCGGTAGAAAGGCTGTTGCACGATGAATCGTCAGCCGTCCGCACGGCTGCGGCACGAGCGCTCTGTCGAATGGGGCGGTCCGCTGCAGCGCTACCGACACTGATTGCAGAACTGCGACACGGTGCTCAATGGGAACGACTGTACGCCGCCAACGTCCTCGACGAAATCGATGAGGCAGCACGGCCCGTACTGGACCAGATGAGAGTTGGTCTGGAGTTCGAAGAACACTTCAATTCCGACGGCAAGTACCGCGTCCGCGTGATCAATCGTGCTCTGAACGAATTGTTGGGCACCAGCAACAAAGTACGTTGATTCGACACTTGAACGTCTGCAGGTCTAAAATCGAGTGATGGCATCCCGATACCTCACACTCTGCTGCAGTCTGCTGGCTGCGTGGCAGCCAGCAACCTGCCTGGAGGCTGGCGACGATCTTTACGTCAACAGGATACGGACGCTGTTGCAGGAGCGCTGCTACGCCTGTCACGGTGCATTAAAACAGGAAGCGGGCCTCAGGCTGGATACCGGACAATCGATCCGTCAGGGGAGTGAAAACGGTCCGATCATCGATCCGGCCGCCCCGCACGATTCAGAATTGCTGGCAAGGCTGCTTTCATCCGACGAATCCAGTCGGATGCCGCCAATTGGCAAACCGATCAGCGAAGAAGACATTGGCCATCTCCGGAACTGGATCGCGGCAGGCGCTCCATCGCCAGCAGGAGAAACACCGGAAGCAGCTCCTTCCGAACATTGGGCGTTTCGGGCGATTGTTCGCCCGCAGGTGCCGGAGCATCTGAACACCAACTGGGTCATGAATCCTGTCGACAGCTTTATCCGGCGACGGCATGTCGAGCAGGGACTGGTGGTCGCCCAGAGTGCGTCCTCAGCACATCTGTTGCGACGAGTCACCCTGGACCTCATTGGAATTCCGCCCACTCCCAAACAGCTGGAAGACTTTCTGAAGGACCCGTCGCAGGCGCACTACGAACGCATTGTCGACGCACTGCTGGCGTCACCGCACTACGGTGAACGGTGGGGTCGGCACTGGATGGATGTATGGCGTTACTCCGACTGGTATGGAAGGCGACAGCAGAATGACGTGCGCAACAGCGCACCACAACTCTGGAAATGGCGTGACTGGATCGTCAATTCGCTCAACGCCGACCGGAGCTACGCGCGTATGATCCAGGAGATGCTGGCAGCCGACGAGATGGCGGCTGACGATGACTCCGCATGGCCAGCCACCGGATATCTGATTCGCAGTTATTATTCGCTTAACCCCAATGAATGGATGAGGCATAACGTCGAATACACGGGAAAGGCATTTCTCGGACTGACATTCAATTGCGCACACTGTCACGATCACAAGTACGATCCCATTTCGCATGACGACTATTTTCGGATGCGCGCATTCTTTGAACCGATCGGAATTCGACAGGACCGTGTTGTTGGTGAAGCCGAACCGCCGCCGTTTGCACCGTACGTGTATGGAGGTTCACGCAAGGTCGTCCGGACGGGAATAGTCCGGATCTACGACGAACAACCGGACACACCCACCTGGTTTTACACCGGAGGTGATGAACGCAACAAACTCAAGGATCGCGGCAGTATCGCTCCGGGGGTTCCGGAGTTCCTGGATGTGCCGTTCAGCGACATCGCAGCGGTCGATCTACCGATGTCGGGCTGGTATCCGGGATCGCGTCCCGGAATTCAACAGGCAATTCTGGACGACCATGCTGATGCGATCCGTAGCGCTCGGAAACACCTTGAAGAAGAACGGCCCTCCAATCCGCAATCCGACACCATTCAGTCGCGCATCGCCCGGCTTGGACTGGAGGCTGCGGAGCAGGATGCAGCCCAGGCGCAACTCGTGATCGCTGCAGACAACGCTATCCGCAACGGTGCATCGGAACATGATGTTGAGCAACGGTCTCGTGCCGCGTATGCCGCTCAACTCACGGCGAAAGAAACGGATGCCAGATGGCGCATCCTGAATGTGGAACATCAACTTGCCGATGCTCGAGCTCTGCCGGAAACGCACAAAGATAAGAAACAAACACTCGAAACTTTGGAGAAACAACTGGCGGCTGCCAACACCGCTCTGCAGGCGATCCTGAACAAAAAGATGGAGCATCCCGAATCGACCGACTATGAACGCCTGAGTCCTGTCACGGCAAAGCAGAGCACCGGACGACGGACTGCACTGGCCGCGTGGATCACTCATCCCGACAATCCACTCACTCCACGAGTGGCCATTAATCACATCTGGATGAGACATTTTCACGCGCCGCTGGTCGAAAGCGTCTACGATTTCGGTCGTAACGGGAAACCACCCAGTCATCCCGAACTGCTCGACTGGCTGGCTGACGAACTGACCGATCATGAATGGAGCATGAAACACATCCACCGGCTGATTGTCACCAGCCGCACGTATCACATGAGTTCCGCGAGTCGCGATCCGGAGGCCAATTCGGAGATTGATGTCGACAACCGCTGGCTGTGGCGCATGAATACCGGTCGCATGGAAGCAGAGATCATCAGGGACAGTGTGCTGTCTGTGTCAGGCAGACTGATTCGAACTGTGGGGGGAGAAGTCCGTCCAAATTCCGAAGCAATGACGACGTTTCGTCGCAGTCTGTATTACGAAGTGTATCCTGAAGATGGCGGGAACAATCCGCTGGCAGAATTATTTGATGCGCCGGATCCGGGAGAATGCTTTCGGCGGACCAGGACTGTAATGCCTCAGCAGGCGCTGGCGCTTAGCAATAGTGAGTTCACGCATGCTGCGGCGAGCATCGTGGCAAAACTGGTCAGCGAATCGGCAGGTGCAGATCACGCTGACTTTGTCGATGAGTGTTTTCGACGCATTCTGTGTCGTCCGCCAACGGAAAAAGAACGAATCGCCGCACGGGAATTCCTTGTCGAACAAAGTGACGTGTTTGGTTCCAGAGAGGATGTCCGGGAAGGTTTCGTGCGGGCGTTGTTGAACCACAACGATTTCGTGGCGATTCGCTGATCGGGTGCTCAATTCAGACCGCGGGAGAATCTGATGCAACGTCGCAATTTCCTTGGCAGCTCAGCGCTGGGGTTTGGCAGCCTGGCGGCTGGTGCCATGTTGGCCGCTGATGGAGTAGTGCGCAGCGACACACCGGACGGACGGCATGATTTCACTCCGCGAGCCAAATCAGTGATCTGGGTCTTTCTGTCCGGCGGTTACAGCCAGATGGAAACATTTGATCCGAAACCTGCGCTCAACAGGTTCGCCGGGAAGACGTACGCGGAGACTCCTTACCCGAATCCGGTTGAGTCGCCTCTCCACAAGAAGCGGTTTCGCAGTGTCCCGGCTGAAGAGATCAACGTGCGTGACGTGTATCCGAAAATCTATCCAATGCAGGTCGGATTTCGTCAGCATGGTCAAAGTGGCATTGCTGTCACGGACTGGTGGCCTCATTTGTCGCAGTGCGTCGACGATATCAGTTTTGTCCGCAACATGTGGACGACCGACAACGATCACGCCGCGGAGAATCAGATCCATACCGGCCGTCACCGACTTGATGAAGTGCAGCCGAGTATCGGCGCGTGGGCGCACTATGGACTCGGATCGTTCAACGAAAACCTGCCTCGCTTCGTGGTATTGGGCGGCCCCACGCGAACGGATACACGCGACTCCATCGGTTCCTGCTATCTCGGTCCGCAGCATGCCGGCATCCCATTAAAGATCGACCCGTCAGATCCACTGGCATTCGGCTCTCGTGTTCCAGGGCACACGTCCACTCAGCAGGCGAGTGAGTTCCGGTTCGTGGAACGCCTCAACCGAATCACAGCCGAAGAATATCCACACGACGAGCAGCTGGCGGCACGCGTCAAATCGTATGAGCTGGCGTTTCGCATGCAGTCGGCGGTACCGGAGGCGGTTGATCTCTCTGCCGAATCAGAGCAAATCAGCAGCTTATACGGCACAGACGACGACCAAACCAAAATCGCCGGACAGCGATTGCTGGCGGCTCGACGAATGGTCGAACGCGGAGTGCGATTCGTGCAGGTCTTTCCTTCGGCGTACGGAACGTGGGATTCTCATCAGAAGCTGAAGGAAAACCACTCAAAAATGTGTCGCGCAGT
>JBDOMX010000102.1:0-5120 GCA_039831615.1 Planctomycetaceae bacterium | reverse complement strand
AGGCCAGGATCAACCCCCTCATCCTTGATCTCTTGCAGAATATCATTATAGAATGCTGGTGTGTGATCAATGTCGTCTTCGAGATGCTTAAGCGGCTCAACCCGGAGATTGTCCAGCACCTCGTCTACCGCCAAAAGTTGTTCCACATTGTCTGAAGCGGCGACCGCGGCTTCGTTGAGCCGATGACGCACGAACGCGCCCCCGCGTTTCAGACTCTTCGTTCTGCGGGCGTTGTCGACCAAAATTCGCCGCATTGCCTCAGCGGCAGCGGTGAAAAAGTGACCGCGGCTGTTCCAATGTTGAACCTGCTCAACATCCACGAGCCGAATATACGCCTCGTGGACCAACGCCGTCGCCTGCAGCGTTTGGCCGGATTTCTCGTCTGTCAGCTTAGCCGCAGCCAGCTTGCGCAACTCGTCGTACAGCAGCGGCAACAAATGCTCGGCGGCACGAGGATCGCCGGCTTCAATGCGTCCCAGAATTTGAGTCACGTCAGTCATCGTTATCAATGATACAGGGTTTCCAGTGGATAATCTCTTCACCAAAGTGAATCCCGTGTGCAGGATTGCATCCGTTCATTGGGGGTGAATTCAAAAATTGAAAGAAACAGCTGCTTTCTTCTCCCCAGTGAGCGGAGAAGGTGGCCGACGGCCGGATGAGGGGGCTGTCGCCGTCCTCAAATCTACCCCTCACCTGCCCTTTGGGCATCCTCTCCCCTCTCAAGGGGAGAGGAACAGCAGCCTGTCTTAACTACATGTCCCTCCAATAAACGGATGCACCCACGTGTGCAGTTTCGTTCGTCGGTTCGACGCGCGCCGTATGAACCGCGTGGAATCTTCAATATCCATCATCGAAGACAGCCATCGCAAGCGCGTGCCGCAGGTCATTGCGTCGCTACCACGGAACGCTTATGGTGAGGGATGGGACAGGACGATTCATGGGCCGGTTCAAAGCCGGAATTGAGGAGACTGCAACGTGCAAAAATGTTGTCTGATCATTCTCATCGTTATGTCGTGCCGATGCGCCGCTTTCGCCGATTGGCCTCAGTTCCGTGGGCCTGACGGCCAGGGTCACGCAGATGCCGTCAACGTTCCACTGAATTGGAGTGAGACGGAGAATGTCGCCTGGAAAACACGGGTACCTGGCACAGGTTACTCGTCTCCCGTCATCAGAGGTGATCAGATCTGGATGACATCTGCCGCGGAAGAAGGCAAATCGCTGCGGGCCGTGTGTGTCGATGGTGCATCCGGGAATGTGATGCATGATGTCGAGGTGTTTCGTCCGTCTGATGTGGGATCGAAACATGGACTCAATGGATATGCTTCGCCAACTCCGGTACTGGATGAAGAACATACGTATGTCCACTTCGGGGGGAAGGGGACGGCCTGTCTAAATCGCGCCGGTCACATCGTCTGGAAGAATACGGAATTGCCGTTCTCTGCAGTCCAGGGTTCAGCCAGTTCTCCAATTCTGCACGGCGACCTGCTGATTCTTACCTGTGATGGCAATGACAACCAGTTCGTGGCGGCGCTCGACAAAAATACCGGCCACGTCAGATGGAAAGAGAAACGTCAACACTACGAAGGCATGGGTAAGACTGATGACTTCTTTAAGATGGCTTACTCGACTCCACTGGTGGCCAGAGTCGATGGCGTCGACCAGCTTGTCAGCACGGCAGCCGACCACGTGGCAGCGTACGACCCGCTCACAGGAAAAGAACTCTGGTGGATGCCCTACGTCGGCTGTTCGCAGGTTGCGCGACCATCGTTTGGTCATGGTCTGATTTACGTAGTTGGCACAGTCAAGCTCGATGACCATTGCATTTACGCCATCCGACCTGGCAGGGGCAAAACCGAGCCTGATCGAGTTGTCTGGCAGCATTCAAAGGGCGTGGGGCATGTCCCATCTCCACTGCTCATGGGTGGAGAGCTCTATTTCGTCAATGATGATGGAATTGCCACTTGTATCGATGCACTGACCGGGGACGAGCATTGGCGCGAACGGCTGGGTGGCAAGTTCCGCGCATCTCCTGTCGAAGCTGCCGGCCGGATCTACTTCAGCAGCGAGGAAGGAAAGACAATCGTGGTGGCGGCCGAAAAAGAGTACCGGGTCCTGGCAACGAACGAACTTGACGGTGCTCTAAGGGCCTCACCGGCAGTTGTGGACAGTGCCATCGTGCTGAGAAGCAGCACCCACCTATACCGCATTGAATAGCACTAGCTGCGCCGCGCCAGGCCTCGACGACGTCCAGCAGAAGCGACCATTCAATTTGCAGTCTTCTTTCGTCACGCAGGTGTCCAATGCATGGGATTTAGATCGATTACGTCTGTATTGGTCGGCCTTGTTGCCCTGGCAGTCGGCGCGTTGACCGCAAACGCGGGCGAACGTCTCGACTTCAGTCGAGATATCCGCCCGATTCTTGCGGATGCCTGTTTTCATTGTCACGGAGCCGACGCTGAAAAACGGCAGGCTGAATTGCGGTTGGACAGCAGCGACAATGCACTGGCAGATCGCCATGGAACTCGCGTCATCACGCCAGGCGACGCGGACCACAGCGAGTTGTACCGTCGAATTTCCAGCAGCGATCCCGATGAACAAATGCCACCACCGGAATCCGTGCGGACTCTGACAAGACAGGAAAAAGCAGCCATCCGTCGCTGGATCGAGCAGGGAGCGACCTGGCAGGAGCACTGGTCGTTCGTTCCACCTCAGCGGCCGGCTGTTCCCAAAGTCAGCGACAAGGAATGGCCGATCCATGATCTCGACCGCTTCGTATTGGCGCGACTGGACGACGCCCGGCTGCAGCCATCTCCTGGTTTGGAACGGAATCGCCTGCTCCGGAGAGTGACGCTCGATCTCACTGGCTTGCCGCCCACCCTGCAGGAAATCGATGACTTCCTGAAAGATGATTCGCCGGCTGCGTACGAACGAGTTGTTGATCGCTTGCTGAAGTCAGATCGCTACGGAGAACACATGGCGGCACTTTGGCTGGACCTTGCCAGATACGCGGACACGGACGGGTATCAGGATGACGAACCTCGCACCATGTGGCGATGGCGGGAATGGCTGATCGATACCCTGAACGACAATCTTCCTTACGACAGGTTCACGACTCAGCTGCTGGCCGGTGACATGCTGCCGGAGGCAACTCCCGAACAACGTCTGGCCACCGGCTTTTTGCGCAATAATCGAGTGAACGGTGAAGGTGGTTCGATTGCCGAGGAGTTTCGCGTTGAATACATCATTGATCGAGTGGAGACGGCTTCGTCAGTCTGGTTAGGACTGACGACAGGATGTGCGCGTTGTCACGATCACAAGTACGATCCAATTACACAAAAAGAGTTCTATCAACTCTTTGCATTCTTCAACCAGATTCCGGAACCGGGGCGCTACCGTCGTTCGGCAAAACCATCCATCAAAGTGCCGAGTCGCTGGATTCAGCGGCAACTGGATGCGATCGATCGCAGGCTCGCCGAAGCTGACGATGCGTCAGACGAACATCGGGAGTTGTCGGAGACCAAAGCGGGACTGCTGGAGTCTGTCCCTGAAACCATGGTGATGGAAGACACCGAGTCGCGGTCCACATTTGTTCTTGCGCGTGGCCAGTACGACCAGCCCGGAGAAACAGTGATGGCCGGCGTGCCCTCGATGTTGCCGGCGATGCGAGATGACGTCCCTCGGAATCGCTTGAGTCTGGCGCGATGGCTGACTGACCCGAACCATCCGTTGACAGCCCGCGTGATGGTCAACCGTATCTGGCAGTTCCACTTTGGCACCGGTCTGGTGCGGACGGCTGAAGATTTTGGCGTTCGAGGTGACCTGCCGTCACATGCCGAACTGCTGGATTTTCTGTCAACCGAATTCGTGACCACGGGCTGGGACGTGAAAGCAGTGCAGCGCATGATCGTCACCAGTGCGACGTACCGTCAAACTGCCGAATGTTCAGATGCCGTGCGTTCCGCCGATCCGGACAACCGCCTGCTGTCCCGTGGTCCTGGGATCCGGCTAAGCGCCGAGGTCATCCGTGATCAGGCCTTATTTGTCAGCGGGCTGCTGGTCGAGCAAATCGGTGGTCCGTCCGTCAAACCGTATCAACCTGCAAAAATGTGGCTGGAAATCGCCGGAGTGACCACCTCGGCCTACAAGGACGGTTACGTGCAGGCGACCGGAGATGATCTGTATCGTCGCAGCATCTATACGTTCTGGCGGCGCGCGATTCCACCCCCCGGCATGCAGATCTTCGATGCGCCGGGTCGCGAAGTCTGTGCGGCGCGTCGCGAAAGCACGAATACACCTTTGCAGGCTCTGGCTTTGATGAATGATGTGACCTACGTCGAAGCGGCACGCGCTCTGGGGGCGCGAATGATTCGCGAAGGGGGAGACACTCCGGCCGATCGAGCAGTCTTTGGTTTCCGCCTGGTGACGGCAAGAAAGCCGTCACCGCGGGAACTCGATATTCTGCTGCGAGGCCTGAACCGACATCTTGAAACCTATCAGGTTGACAGGTCGTCGGCCGCTGATCTCACCCATGTTGGCGATTCAAGTCCGGACTCCCAACTGGATGTTGCCGAACTTGCAGCATTCACAGCACTGGCCAGCACGCTGCTCAATCTGCATGAAACGATCAATAAACCGTAGGTCAGTATCGCGACAGGCAGGAATCGTAGTGAATCCGCTCACGACCCAATTCGCTCGCCGCAAGTTTTTTCAACAGTCGGGTCCCGGCATCGCTGTCGCGGCGCTCGCCTCATTGCTGAATGAGGAATCACGCGGGCAAACGCAGCCGATCAGCGGGCCAGGTGCCGCCCCGCATTTTATGCCGCGCGCCAAACAAGTGATCTATCTCTGTCAGTCCGGCGGACCCGCTCAGATGGACCTGTTTGACTACAAGCCAGGAACCGCCGAACTGTTTGACAGGGACCTTCCGCAGTCTGTCTTCGGGAACCAGCGGCTGACCACGATGACGTCGGATCAGAAGCGTTTCCCGGTGGCGCCTTCGGCATTTAGATTCCGGCAGCACGGTCAAGCCGGAACATGGATCAGTGAGTTATTGCCACACACTGCAAAACTCGTCGACCGATTGTGCATCGTCAAATCCATGCACACCGACGCTATCAACC
>JBDOMX010000940.1:0-5120 GCA_039831615.1 Planctomycetaceae bacterium | reverse complement strand
CACCGTCCAAGGCGTTTCCAAACCCAGTATCTGTTGGTAAAGGTCGTGGTCTTTGATGAGTGTTCTCCTTTGCGGAGAATTCTACACTACCCATGAAGAACCCGGATGGACCAATTTTTCACGCGCAATTCCGCGACGCCTGGCGGCGGAAGTCTCCTGGGATATCGTGACGCAGGCCACCAGCAATGATGAGAAGCATCAGACGTTCCTCACAAACATGGAGAAACGGGCGGTGGCCGTTCCTGGAGCGAGTGTCCGCAATCGTGCTCGCAACAACTCGCCAACAGCCTACCCACTGGCCATTTTCGGCCGATCCGTTCGTGACAGCAATTGCGACTGCGATCGGTCAGAAGATCCCAGTCTGCTCCAGACAATTTCCCTGCGGAATGACGACCAGGTCCTCAAATTGCTTGACAGCAGGAACAGCTGGCTCGCACAGGTCGCCGCAGAAAACAACATTCCGTTCAAGGCCAGGGTTTCAGCAAACGCCGGCAAAGCCGACCTGAAACAACTGGCTCAGTTAAGGCGCAAGCTGAGGGCACGTCTGGCGGCACAACAGAAGCGTCTGCAAACACTCAGGAAACAAGGTGACAGGAAGGATCAAATCGCCCGTCTGGAAGCACAGGTTGCCAGGCTGAGAAATCGCCTGCGTGAATTGTCTCCGGTCGCGGTTCAAGCAACGGACGAAACAGAGGACGTCACTGTTACTGGCACGATTGACGTGGCCAGCGCCGTCGAAGAGGCCTGGTTGCGGACGCTCAGTCGACAACCCACTGAAAAAGAAGCGGTCACGGCCGCCGAGTTTATCGCTCAGCACGCCAATCACATCGACGGCCTGCGAGATGTCATGTGGGCGCTGCTGAATACAAAAGAGTTCATCGTCAACCACTGAAAAAAGCCCCTTGAATCATGGCTGCATTTCGAACCTGTGATGGTGTCAAACGACGTGACTTTCTGCGTGCCGGCGTGGCCGGCGGAGCAGGACTCACGCTGGCACGCTATCTGCAAATGGCTCACGCCGACCAGATCAACAGATCGGCCCGGGCGACGTCTGCGATCTTCATCAACCTCAATGGCGGACCGTCTCATCTGGACACCTTCGACCTCAAGCCGGACGCCCCGGAAGAGTTTCGTGGTGAATTCAGTCCCATCCAGACCAGTGTGCCCGGTGTATTCATTTCTGAGCACCTGCCGAAGCTTGCCCAGGTCATGGACAAGTTCTGTATTTTGCGAGGGGTGTCGCACAGCGTCGCAGCCCACCAGCTGGGAACTGAATATGTAAACACGGGGAATCGTCCACTGCCATCCCTCAAGTATCCGGGCTTCAGTGCGGTGGCCAGCAAAGAACTCATCAGCGATCCGAGACTTCCGGCATCGGTTGCTATTCCTCGCAGCCAGCAACAGGCAGGTTTTCTCGGTGTCCGCTACGTGCCGATGAATACCAGCGCAACCCCACAAGCCGGACAGCCATTCCGCGTTCGAGGGATGTCGCTTGATGACGGCCTCACCGTCAATGACGTGGAAAGACGCCGGAATCTGCTGACGCAGCTGGACACCGCCTTCCATGGAATTGAGGAGAACAGTCAGCTGCTGGATGCCCTGAATCAATTCGGACAGCAGGCCCATACGATGATCAGCAGTTCGATGGCGCGGAAGGCGTTTGACATCTCCAAAGAAGATCCTGATTTCGCCAAATCGTTCGGAGAGACGGGACTGGGTGGCAGCTGCCTGCTGGCGGCGCGACTGGTCGCGGCCGGTGTGCGCTTCGTGACGGTGACGAACGGCGGCTGGGATACACACCGAGACAACTGGACGGCTCTTGCAGAGCGTCAATTGCCTCCGCTGGATGAAGCACTGTCGGCCCTGCTTGTCGGTCTTGAATTGCGAGGACTTCTGGATTCGACGATCGTGTATATCACGGGTGAATTTGGACGAACTCCCAAAATTAACAACGAACGGGTTGGCCGCGATCACTATCCACGCAACATGTTCATGCTGATGGCAGGCGGTGGCGTCAAAGGTGGGCAGGTACTCGGCGAAAGCGACGAAAAGGGCACGATGCCACTGAATGAAGGCTTCAGCCCGGACGATGTTGCCGCCTCATTCTATCACGCCCTGGGAATCGACCATCAGCAGGAGTATCACACGAACACCGGGCGTCCCGTCATGATCGTGCGAAACGGACACGTGATCCCGGAGCTGTTTGGCTAGTCCGTTGTTCTTGAAAACGAGCGGCGCCAGCGTCCGCAGATCACAGGTGACTGCAGGGTCTCCGCCGGGCGGCTCGCCTCGGCAGCTGCTCACGGCTGTTTAGCGAAATCATGAATCCGCAGTGCGCGAAAGTCCAGATCTGTGGTCGGATCATGTCCCTGCAGGCTGATATGACCGGCTGCCAGGCGTTTGCCCTTCCGCGGGTTCTGATCCGGTTCTCGCCTATCCTGCCAGTTGACGACCTGGTAGCCATTCACCCACGTCGCGATGTGATCTCCCTGAGCGACCAGCGTCGCGGTGAACCACTCGCGATCGTTTGCCACAACATAGCGCGCAGCGTCCCGTCGAAAAATGGCACCGGTGCCTGAATCCGCAGGCCTGGTTCTGTCATCGTCCTCATATCCATTCTGGATTTGCATTTCATAGCCGTGCGACGGCGATTCTTCGGTGCCGGACATTGCTCTAAAAAAGACACCACTGTTGAGTGCGTCTCCATTGGTGCGTGCTTCGACCTGCAGAATAAAATCGTCGTGCGTGGAATCGGTCTGCAGGAATCCTGGACCATTGCTGACATGGATCGCTCCGTCCACCACTTCAAACCGACTCTGAGACCCGTCCACCACAGACCAGCCTTCCAGTGTTTCATGGTTGAATAACTCGGTGATCCCAATCGGCTTCAGAAATACATTCCGGAATGCGATACGCCCCTCTCTCATCTGCAGGCCGATGGTGCCTGTGGACCGGGAGTCTGCAGAATCGTCGTCAAAATCAACGATTTCCGTTTCGTCCAGCCAGACCTGAATTCGCTTTCCATGACAGATGACTCGAAACGTATGCCAGCCACCTACCACAGCCGGAACTTGTTCGGCCTTGTGTCGAGCAACCAGACTGCCGGTTGGAAACGATTCATGAAAGTCGCAGATGTTTAACTCGTATGAATCCGTTGCCGGAGTTTTGAAATCCGCTGCTGTCCTCAGAAAAACACCGCTGTTGCCGCCGGCTTCCAGATGAAAGTCGCAGCGGAATTCGAAATCGTCGAAATCAAATGCTGTCGTGAGCAGGCTCTGTTCCCCGCTGTCAGCAACAATGCAGTTGTCCTCGACGTGCCAGTTCGTATTGCCGGGGATGTCCCAGCCAAACAGCGACACACCGTCGAACAGACTGATCCAGCCATCGCGAATTTCGTCCGCCGCAAGATGTGGTGCCTGGAATTCGAAAGTTTGAGCCTCAGGATCCTGTTTATCTCCTGTTGTGGTCCCGACGACGTCGTCAGGTACTGCTGATTGGGACGAGGTGATGTCACTTCGGTCTTCCTCCTGACACCCCGTCAGCAGCACGCAGACAGCGACGACGGCAGAAGCAGAAGCACATCGTGGTACGAAGCGGTCGATTGCCATATCAATGATCCTTTTCGGCGGATAAAGCAGTTTTCGAAAAGTCGCGGCGGGTTTTGGCTCGCGGGTGCAATGGATGACGGCTCTCACACCTCCACCGCGGCCACGGGGCAGCGTAATACGCTGTCGTGCCGCGGGCGATTTGGCCGGCTGCCTGGATTGCATTTCAATCTGTGATCAGGATTGAGCGAGCCGCCACCGGAGGAATGACTCCAGGAATGTGTCAATATCACCGTCCAGAACAGGCTGCGGGTTCCCGACCTTGGTTCCTGTGCGCGCGTCCTTGACGTATTGTTCCGGGTGCAGCACGTAGTTGCGCACGGTGGTCCCACCAAAACCGATTTTGGACTTGTCGCCCCGCTTGGCAGACAGCTCCGCATCACGTTTATCAATTTCTGTCTGATACAGTTTTGCCAGCAGCATCTTGCGTGCGGTGGCACGATTCTTGTGCTGACTGCGTTCGTTCTGACACTGCACGACAGCACCGGATGAATGAGTCAGACGGACCGCTGAGTCGGTCTTATTGACATGTTGTCCGCCCGCACCACCCGCGCGGTAGGTGTCTTCACGTACGTCACGGTCCCAGTCGATCTCAATCTCGCAGCTGTCGTCAAGTTCCGGGCTGATATCGACAGCGGCAAACGCGGTGTGTCGGCGTCCTGCAGAATCAAACGGACTGATGCGGATTAACCGATGGTTGCCGGTTTCTCCCTTCAGATATCCGAAGACGTAGTCACCTTTGATGAGCAAAGTGGCATTGCGGATGCCCGCTTCTTCCCCTTCGGAGATATCAATCTCCTCCACTTTGAATCCGCGGCGTTCCCCCCATCGCACATACATGCGCATCAGCATGAGTGCCCAGTCGGCGGAGTCTGTGCCACCTTCACCAGCCTGAATCTGCACGTAGGCGGCGTAGGCATCTTCGGGTTCACCCAGGGTGGCCTGAAGTTCCACTCCGGCGACCTGTTTTTCCAGATCTTCGGCCGCAGACTGCAGTTCGGCAGCGCTGTCAGGGTCTTCTTCCGCGAATTCCATCAGCACTTTGACATCATCGCCGGCGGACAGCATCTGCTGAACGGGTTCTACTGATGCCTTGAGTCGCTGCATTTCTGCAACGGTCGCCTGAGCTGACTCCTGATTGTCCCAGAAGTCGGTTGCCGCCATCCGATCGTTGACCTCCTGCAGGCGTTTTTCCTTATTCTCGACGTCAAAGACAGTCTCGAAGATGGACAATGCGTTCAAACAATTCGTTGCACTGCGAGCGAAGTTCGGCTTCCATGATTCTTGTCTGAATGAGTGGAATGGAGGTCCAGAGGCGGGATTTCAGCACAGTTGGTGTCGACATGCAATGGGTGCGGGTGCAGGCGGTTCGCGGCGATTCAGCATGTCCAGACGGCCGGGACGCCATTCCTTCGTGCCCGCAGGGTTCCGGCCGGTCGAATCACAGGAAGGACTTTGCCAATGGACCGTAGAGTTCCGGTCGCCGAAATCTGTAAAGATATTCCGGCTCCGCAC
>JBDOMX010000092.1:1586-5139 GCA_039831615.1 Planctomycetaceae bacterium | reverse complement strand
CACCAGCGACTATGTATTGGTTATCGACGATCTCGAAGTCCAGTTGAATTAAATCATCCTCCCGATCCCGCAGGACGATGACGTCAACTGATCCATCGTCGTTGCTGTCAAATCGTACTTCGGGTAACGCTGGACCCGGTGGGGGAATGGCGCCCGGATGTAGATTGTCAGATTCCGGAGGGAGCAGTACGCCCGCCACGTCGCTCACTTTAAATCCAAACACCTGCAGTTCACCGGCCAGGACGGCTTCCCAGGGGTCCGTCATCAAATTCAGCTTGGGCGGTTCTCCCAGTGCCAGGTCGCGAAGCAGGTTCTCCGGATGGACCGCAAATCGGGCTTTCAGGGTCTCACTCACGGGCAGAAACTGTGGGGCCACGAACGACGAGAATGTCCCATAAAGAAGCTTCTCAAGGATACTGAAGGTTGCTTCAAACTGCAGCAGGTCTTTCTTCAGGTGCACTGCAACACGCTCACGGGGTTCCCCCAACGGAAACCCCAGAATCGTCGGCTGCACTTGTCCTTCGATCTTCAATTCCGGGTCGATCGTCTCGAAGAAGGCGTTAATTGCGGTATCGCCGGCAGCGAGCAGGATTTCGCCCGCGGTTTGCGCAAACGCCAGTTGTAGTTTGGCGGCGACAATGCTGACACGGAATGGTTCTTCCCAATCTTCGTAGAAAGCGGTGACCACAGGAGACGGTTCCGCGGGCTCGGTTCCGCCCGACTTAAACATCAGCGCCAGGTCGGATCGCACCTGGTCATCGTCTGTCACGACGACATTGGCCAGAGATTGCGCGAGTTGTTGTTCCAGCTTGTCAAAAAGCAGGTTGAAGGTCTCGTTTAAATCCACGTCTTCTTCCAGGTACAACACGACTTCCGGGCCCAGCGCCAACAGTTCTGTAATCAACCCAGTCGCGACGGTGGCAGCCGTTTCAATCTGCTCCCACGGTTGGCTGAGTGCGGAATTGAGGTCGAATGAGAAAATACCGTCTAAGCCGATAAGACGATCTTTCAGGAAAGCCTGATCGATCATGTCCGGTGGCGATTCCAGGTCGAGCAGGATTTGCGACAACAGACTGTCGGGGTTGTTATTCAATTTGTCCGCAACTGCTTCCAGGACTTTGCCGAACAGGGCGTCATTTGCCTCTGTGGTTTCGTCAAAGATCTGTGTCAGGAACGCCTGCATGGCGAAGACGGAGCCTTCGACCAGTCCGTCCGTGCCCAGGTGCACGCCGAAGGTGGCGTCGGCAGGCAGCAGCAGCGACAGCAGGCTGTTTCCGCCGCCCGGCATGGCAAAGGCAATGTCCAGCCCCGGACTGATTGGGTCGGAATAGTCGAATGCCAGTCCGGCGCCGACCAGCGACTGACCAAAGACCTCCAGGTCAGCTCGCCCGTAAAGCTGAAAACCGGCCGGGATCTCGATGGCCGGTGGATCCTGGGGGCTGGGATCGTCCTCTTCGTCCGGGTCACATGCTTCGGAGTGACTGACACTGTCGCCTGACAGGTCGTATCCCACATTGGCGCCCAGGGTCACCTTGGCGCCGATCAAGCCGGCCACGTTGGTGTTCGTCAGGACTCCGGATATGACAACCTGGAAGCCCTTGCCCCAGCCGAAATCATCCGTTCGCTGGGCGGCCCCTTCCATGGCGGCCCGAATGTCCTCCAGGCCCAGGTCCAATGGGGCTTCGAATGGCTCGCTGCGCAGGATGTCGATCGGAGTGCAGATTTGCGGGAGCGGATCATCGCCAAACAGCAAGCCTCCCTGGAAACCGGTGATGATGAAACCCGTGTTTGTGCCGACATTCGCACCGGCCGCCGAACCCAATCCCGGGACAACGGATCCGATGATGCCGCCCACGATGGTGCCGATGGGAACCGGGAAGCCGGCGAACAGTCGGCCCATGATGAAGCCGTGTTCGCTGACAATTAACTCCACGCCGATGCCCACACCGTCGTAGGCAAACGTCCCGCCCACCTTGGCAAAAAAGGCCTTGTCGTCTGTGCTGCCATCATCATCTGTATCAATGTCCAGCAAACCGAAACCTAAGATGCCGGCGATCGTGATCACGCCCAGATCAAAAGGCGCAATCCCGAATTCCAGGGCGTCCAGGTTGGTGATCGGGAAGTGCGCCAGGTCCCCCTCTGGCAGAAAATCTCCTAACTCGGCGATATCGACTTCGATGTTTTCCACCTTAGCCGTGATCGGCCAGGTTCCGTCCGATCCCTGCAGTCCGCCGGAGAAAATGAGGGAGACATCGGTCAGATCTTGGAGCGAAATCTCTCGGGTCTCTTCGAAGATCTTGCCAATCACGTCGCTTTTATGAAAACGCAAGCCCACCTTGGTCACATCGATCGGCAACCAGTCGGGCAAGCCGAACTTGAAGCCCTCGGGAATCGTGATGGCGGCGAAAAATCCCTCTTGCTGGTAGAACTTCAATGGTGAGGTCTCGGGGTCGTTGTCGTTTAACGCACCTTTGTCAAACCCAACCCCAAAATTGCCGACTTCGCCTCCCAGACCGTCCAGCGATGGGTTGATGAACTTCAGCTGTAACGATCCGTCCACGGTGTCGAGGCTGTCTGGATCCTGAGCGTCGTACGCATCGTCCTCCTGTGGTTGCGTGCCGCCAAAGGTCAGGAACGGCTCATATTCTCCTGCCATGAAATTCATCGTGGCGTTGGTTGCCGTCATCTCGACCAATTTCGGGATCGTGACCGTTACGTTCTCCACGCTCGCCTCTTCCAGAGAGAACACGGGCATGTTATCCGGATTCGGCACAACGGCTAGATTCTCATTGACGGTTAACAGCAGGCCGAAATTGATTTCGGCATTCGTAAACGTCAGGGGACTCGGGTCAGCGGCATCTGGGTCAGCGGCATCTTCTTCGTTCTCAAAACTGACCGAAAAACTGGCGTCCAGATCCAGTGTGGTGGTTGTGATATTGCCGTTGTTGACTCCCGTCTCCAGGCTGCCATCAACTACGAGGCCCGATGTCAGAGTGAATATCCCCGGTTTATTTCCGTCTTCTTCTCCAAAACCCTTGCCGAGCCATTTCATGTCGACCGTGGCGCCAAACTCACTTTTGTCAAACGCGCCGTTGACAAACCCGCCCAGTGTGATCGTCGAGCCGAGCGTGACTGGACCAAGCGACAAGTCCGCGAACCCCAGCGTGATCGGGCCGGTGTCCTGAATTTTGACCGTGCCGTCTTCGACGCGAAACGTGATGTCGATGTCTGTGGAGATGTCAGTCGCTTGCTGCTCCCCCGCCGGGTCCAGCGGGCCGACCGTGATCACTGGTGTTGCAGGGAATTCCTCAAAAACGGTGAAATCAAAACGGCCCGTGACAGTCACACCCAGGGCATCGGGTAGTGGTGAGAGACTGATTCGCTGATTCTCCACGGCAGCGACGACTTCCACCTTGGTCACGTCGAACGGCAGCAAGCCCCCGATACCCAAAGTATCGAGCACTCCGGACTCTGCCGTGACACTGGCACTTCCCAACGAAACGTGACCGTCGCGCGTTACTTGAAGATCCTTCGCCTCGAGTTCAACCTTACC
>JBDOMX010000092.1:0-1576 GCA_039831615.1 Planctomycetaceae bacterium | reverse complement strand
GGCATCGCGAGTGTGGCGGTATCAACAGTGAATAAGACGTCGTCCGCCGCCATGTCCTTCGAGAGATTCAAGGTGCCACTGCCGGCGGTCAATGTCAGATCGCCCAGGTTTGCCGTAAACCCAGGACTTGCTGGCATGTCGTCGCATTGGTAGTTGGTTGTATCGAGTGTTTTACCGAACGACAGGGCCAAACTTGAATCGGTTGTGTCCACGATGGCACACAAGCCCTTAAGCGTCGCCAGCCCCTTGTCGTTGTTCAGTTCCGGCAGCAAGTTGACTTCAGCCGCAGTGAAAGCGATTCCAGCAAGGGTGACATCGTTACCGTTTAGCGGGACATTAAGATTCTTGAAAAGCAGCTCAAGGCCCGCTGCATCGAACAAGCGAGGATTGGTGCCGATCGACCCCGCCAGGCTGACACTGCCAGTCTCGAGTTCAAGTGCCGTGTTACTCAACTTCGCAGCGGGCGCCGTTTCGGTTCCGGTGATCTCTCCGCTTAAGTCGGGGAAGGCGGGAAACGTGACCGTTATATTGTCCACGGTGACGTCCACCGAGCCCGAGTCCGGTATGTTAACACCCTCAGCCGTCAGGACCATAAACTCGCCGACGGTCAGCTCGATCTGGTCGATGCTGGCGTCTTCCAGGGTCGCCTGGGCCTTAGTGAATTCGATGAAGGGACTGTCGTCCAGTCGTGTGGCTTCGATCTTCAGGCCGAAGGTGAGTTTCGTGCCGTCGATCGTAACACCCGCCTGGTCGCCAACGCCGGCTTCCGCGTTGACTACGACGGCTCCCGTAGCCGTCAAATTGATTCTCTGGATAGTCTGGCCGTCTATGACGACGTTGTCAAAATCCAGCGTGCCGGTCAGTGTCATCTCTGCATCAACGTCTACCGAGACGCCTCCAGAATCGAACCTCCCCGTAATCGTTCCCGCGCCGCTGACATCGCCTACCGGCACTCCGTCCTGGTAACCGCCCAGCGTGATTCGGCCATCCATCAGGCCATTTGTGATTGTCGGCAATTCCAGGTTTTCGAAGCCGAGAGTGATCGGGCCGAAATCACGGGGCCGGAGTTCTCCGTCAAGCAGTGAATCGACGTCAATCGTAAAGTCAAAATCGCCGTTTTGTTCGTTAGTGGCCGGGGGGACCTGTCGCACATCGCTACCTTCAACTCCGATTTGAGTAGGATCACCCACGTAAATGGTGGGTGTGAAAGCGGCACCAAGACCAAACTCTCGCAACTTGCTTTGGATATCGTCAATGAGGAACTGCCCGGTGACTTCGAGATCGAAGGCATTCAGGTCTGCGGGATCGGGAAATGAGATCGTCGCCGCTTTAAACTCCAGCGGCAGGATACCGGTAATGCCGACGGCGTTCGCGTAATCATCCGGTAGCGTCAGAGTGGCGCTTTCCAGGAACGGCCGCCCATCTTGCTTGACCCCCAGACCGACAAATTCGACCGTTGGCGTTTTTTCATCTTTCGTCAACGCATCAATCGTGGCCACGACGGTCGTGGTCGTGAGTAAGGGGGCGTCTGGACCGGCGGCCGGATCGAGATGGAACGAAGCGGCCCGCACTCGGG
>JBDOMX010000788.1:0-22554 GCA_039831615.1 Planctomycetaceae bacterium | reverse complement strand
CCTCCTCGAATCGCAACTGATTGCACGCTAGCTTCTCGACGATAAGAGCGCCCAGTTGCTGCTCAGAGGTGCGTAGCGGAGTTGGCGGCTCATCGCCTGCCAGACTGGAGCGGTGACACGACGATATGTGATCTACGGGGCCGGAGCGGTTGGCGGCGTCATCGGCGGCGGATTGGCGCTGGGCGGCCACGACATCGCTCTGATCATCAGTTTTCCCGTCTCTGGCTGCACCCCTGTTTTCTGCGAGTTTAATTCATGGATCGACTCATTCAACACTGGGTAACACGGCAGGCCGAGTCGCGACCGGATGCGGCCGCCATTGTCTGGAAGGGCCAGCGACTCTCGTATCGTGAACTGGATGAAGCCAGCAACCGCATGGCCAACCTGCTGCGTGAACATGGCGCCAAAAAAGGTGACCGCGTCGCCTTCTGTATTCCCAAATCACCGGAAGCCATCACAGCGATGCTGGGGATTCTGAAAGCCGATTGCCTGTATGTTCCCGTGGATGTTGAATGCCCCGCCGCGCGTGTCCAAAAGGTCCTGGAAGCCTGCGAGCCGGTTTGTGTGCTGGTGAGTCGGCAAAGCGCTAAACTCATGGACGAAGTCTTCGCAGCCCGCCCTGATCATGAAGCAGTCATTGGCAGCATGGAAGACAGCCACCTGTCCCTTGAACATTTTGGAACAGACTTCTGCAACGTCGACATCTCAGCCGCCTCCGCTGAACCACGCAGGTATGCCAACACGTCATCGGATCCTGCACACCTGTTGTTCACATCCGGTTCAACCGGCACACCAAAAGGCGTCGTGATCACCCATGCCAGCGTGATCACCTACATCGACTGGACGATCCGTTATTTCGGCGTTGACAACACCGATCGGGTTTCCGGGCACGCGCCATTGCACTTCGACCTGTCGACGCAGGATATCTACGGAGCGTTCGCCGCCGGAGCAGAACTGCACCCCGTGCCGCCGGAGTTTAATCTGCTGCCACAAAAAATCACTGCGTTCATTCGGGATCAGCAACTCACGCAATGGTTCTCCGTCCCCTCTGTATTGAACTATCTCTGCAAGTTCGACGTGGTTTCCCAGGACGACTTTCCGCATCTGCGACGCCTGATGTGGTGTGGAGAAGTTCTCCCCACACCGACGCTGATCTATCTCATGGACAAACTGCCCGCGGTTCAGTTCACCAATCTGTATGGACCAACCGAAGCCACGATTGCCAGCAGCTATTTCACAGTGACTCAGCGACCGCACTCAGAAACGGATCACATTCCCATTGGCACGGCGTGCGACGGCGAAGAGCTGCTTGTGCTGGACGAACAAAAAGTGCCGGTCGCTGCCGGTCAGACGGGTGACCTGTATATCGCTGGTGCGGGACTCAGTCCTGGCTATTGGCGAGATCCCGACAAGACTGAGAGTGTCTTCCTGTCGAACCAGCATGCGATTGACGGCCAGCGGATTTACTCGACCGGTGATCTGGCCAGAATTGGCGCCGACGGACTCGTCTATTTTCTTGGTCGAGCGGACACGCAGATTAAGAGCCGCGGATATCGCATCGAACTCGGCGAAATTGAGACCGCATTGAATGCGATTGAGTTCCTGGAGGAATCCGCGGTCGTCGCCATCGATACCGGCGGATTCGAAAACAAAGCCATCTGCTGTGCGTGGGTTGCGGCTCAGGCCTGCGATGTCACGGTGGCTCAGATTAACGCCCGACTGACCGAAGCGGTGCCTAAATACATGGTCCCGAAGCACTGGCTGGAACTCGATCGACTGCCGAAGAACGCAAATGGGAAGATACATCGTCCCGTCCTGCGTGAACGTTTTGCCGATCAGTCCGTCCCAACGCGGAAACAGACGGCTGCGGTCACTTCGTCCAACTGATTCTGGTCTGCCGCCGACAGCCCGCCTGCAGGTGTCAGCTCACAGCAAAGTCAGCAAACCACTCCGGCAGACAAATGCTCTGCCCCACGCCTTTCATTTCCCCAGGGAAACCCCGACATGTCAGATCAGCTTCCACAACAAATCTGCGACCTGTTTGCGACGGAGCTCGACATTCTGATCCCCGATGTCAGGACAGACCTGATTGAAGAAGGTCTGCTGGATTCTCTGGTCTTCGTGGATCTGATCGTTGGTCTGGAATCACACTTCGAGATTGAGATTCCCGTTGCTGAGCTGGAGTTTGATCAGTTTCGCACGGTGACCGGCATCGCAGAATTTATTGCGTCGCTGGGAGCAGAAGCGACTGCGAAGAACCAGGGATCCGCCGCGTGACTGCAGACACTCGCCCCTCCTTTTCCAATTCGCAGGGTTCGCCATGTCCGTCAACCGCCCACTGAACATCCTGCTGGTCGGAGGAGAATCTGCCGGCGTACAGACACTCCGGCTGCTGATCGCCAGCCATCACAACCTGATGGGCGTGATGGCAACCCCCAGTGAAAATCTCCACGATGCGAGTCTGTGGAATGCCGCCAGAAAGTACCACATCGACTGTATTCCGGCGGAACAGATTCGAGTACCCGAATTCGCCGCAGAAATCGACCGACGCAACATCGATGTGCTGCTGAATGTGCATGCATTGCACCTGATTCCAGGGATCGTGCTGGACGCCTGCCGAATCGGAGCATTCAACCTTCACCCGGGACCGTTGCCGGAATATGCCGGACTGGATGTTCCCAGCTGGGCGATTTACAACGGTGAAACGACTCACGGTGTCACGTTGCACCAGATGGTCCCCAAGGTCGACGCCGGCAGCATCGCCTATCAATCGCGTTTCGACATCCGACCATCAGATACCGGTCTCTCCGTGATGTCGCGCTGCGTTCGCCACGGCATGCTTCTGGTGAAATCGTTGCTCGACGATCTTTATCAGGACCCCTCTGTCGTACCGCGAATTGCACAGGACCTGACATCTCGCCGCTATTTCTATCGCCAGGCGCCCAACCACGGACGGCTCAACTGGAACCGGCCGGCGGCACAGGTTGTCAGCCATCTTCGCGCAGCAGACTATTCTCCCTTTCCATCTCCGTGGGGACACCCGGTCAGCCGCTTCGAACGTCATTCCGTTGGATTCGTGAAAGCAACCGTGACGGAGCAGACGACACAGGCTGCGCCAGGGACCGTCGGTCACCTGACTGACAAAGGCATCCTCGTGGCGTCCGGCGATTTCTGGATTGATGTCACGCTGGTTGAAGTCGACGGGCGGAAAGAACGAGCAGCACAGATCCTGCACTGCGGGGGAATCCTCTCGAATGCCGATCCCGCCGCCTGCGCCCGTGTCCAAACGATCCGTTCGGCAGGCAATCCCTGTTGATGCCGCCGGGCAGCTAATGACACGATGCTGTGGAACGCGGCTTCCGAACCACCGGGCGGACATCCGGGACGCCAGGTGGGTGACCAGTCGGTGTTCACCCGTATGACGCTGAATGTCATATTCTTCCTTTGGGCTGATTTGACTCACGTTCGAATGCGTCCGCAGGCAACGGTTCGTCTCAGTGCCATCAATCCACAGAATATGATATCTTCATTTGTAGAGTGCAAATTAAAGTGCCCTGCAACAAGGACTTCACGTATGCCGGAAACAACGATGGATACCGAAATCGACCCGCCGAAGACCGGGTCGGCAAAAACGATTGTGCGGGTCAGTGTCGGCCTGATCCTCGCGGTCCTCCTGGTACTGGCCGTGATGGATCGCAGCGCGAATACCAGCGCCAACAGCACAACGGACGCGTGGCGAAAAGAATTACACGCGGCTGCCGGTGAGAACCGACAAGTATCTCCGACAGAACTCACACAGCATGTTGTCGGCGAACCTGAGACTTCCGGCGAACCGGCAGACGGCCTTATTGTGTACACGTGGAATGGAACATTTCGATCGTACAAAACGACGGTGATGTGTGCCGAACAACAGGGCGATACTATCATCGTCGATGTTGAAGGGCCCAGTTTGTAAGTCAGCGTGCCACCGGAGCGAACCGTCATTACGAATCGGGGCGCTCCGGGTCATCAGCCGAAAAACGCCATTGCCGCAGCAGGCATTGCCTCCAGGGCCCCGAGCACGCATTCCGATGCAGCTCGGTGTTTCCGGACTGGCGACTCATTGTTGGCGCACACGGTCCAACTCTTCCCGCAGGACGCAGTACATCCAACGACGAGACATCCTTTGCATGATGCGGTTGAGCTGTCTCGTCTATGATACACTGTGCCGTGACCGTTGGCCTTCGGCAGAGGTGCGGCTGGCTTTCCATAGATTCACCTCGACTGCGCCAAACGGTATTGACGGTCCGCACGGTCGACAGCGTTTTTTTTGTATCAGACATTCGGTGACGTGATGACGGACGAAGATTCAATCACAGACAAAGCCCAAAAACCGATCTCTGATGAGCCCTGGTCGGAATCATCTGCAGCCAGGCTGAAAGACTCGGGGCCTCAAACAGGGATCCGCTGGTGGATCGCCGTCATCATCATTGTCGCAGCAGCGGTTGCTCACGCGGTGGCGTGGTTTTGGGTGGGCGACAATCTCTCCCTGCGATCGCTGGCAAATGTGCTTCCGTGGATTTTCGCCAGCCTGCTTCTGGTGTTGTGGTGGGTGCTGCTTTCCGGCGCACGATGGAGAACCCGCTTGAGTGGAGTGGAGGTATTGGCTGCCGCTTTGATCCTGTTCGTCGCCATGTTTCGATGGGAAGGTCAGGCTGGAGACTTTGTGCCTCATTTCGGATTCAGGTTTTTACCGTCTGCTGAAGAGCGGGCCGTCGATTTTTTCGAGTCTCACGCTGACGACGCTGCGTCGGCAGATCAGTCAACACAACTCGATGTCACCGTTGACGACTGGCCACGATTTGGCGGAGCAAACGAAGATCACATCGTGACCGATGCGTTGATCCGCCGGGACTGGAATGAGAATCCACCCAGGGCGTTGTGGCGACAGCCAATCGGACCGGGTTGGTCCTCGTTCGCAGTGGTCGGAGGCTACGCGTTTACTCAGGAACAGCGAGGCGAAAATGAAGCGGTTGTGTGTTACGACGCCGACACGGGAAAACAACTCTGGCTGCACACAGACAAAGCTCGATGCTACGACGCAGCCAGCGGGACGGGGCCTCGTGCCACGCCCACAATTCACGATTCACGCCTGTTTGCTCTCGGCGGGACGGGAATTCTGAACTGCCTGAACGCGGTCACAGGCGACCTCCACTGGACCACCAATATCATTGAAGATGCCGAAACACGACTCATTGAATGGGGCATGGCCGGGTCACCGTTGATCTATGAGGACATGGTCATCGTGAACCCTGGCGGAAGGACCGCGGCCGTCATCGCGTATGATCAGCGGACCGGAGAACAGCGCTGGGCCGGCGGCGGCGACCGGGCCACGTATGCGTCGCCGCAGATTGCAGAACTGGATGGTGTGCCGCAGATTCTTATCTACTGCGCCACCGGACTCTGCGGACACGATGTCACCTCCGGAGAAAAACTCTGGTCATTCCCATGGACCAACCTGACGAAACTGAATATCGCTCAGCCGATTGTCCTTCCCGATAAAAGCGTATTCATCAGCAGCGGGTACGGAGGCGGAAGTGCGCTGCTGGACATTTCTCAGAACGGTTCAGAGTGGAAGGTAGAACCACGATGGACGCGGCCCAATAAATTCCGACTGAAATTCAACGGCGGCATCTATCGGGATGGATTTGTCTATGGACTCGACGAAGGCATTCTGTCCTGCTTCGACCTGTCGATCGGCAAGAAAACATGGAAACGAGGACGCTACAATTTCGGCCAGATTGTAATGGTTGGCGACGACGTGCTGGTGTCCGCAGAGTCGGGCAGGGTGGTGCTCGTGGAAGTCAGTCCGCATGATGTCCATGAAGTGGCCAGCTTTCAGGCCATCGAAGGCAAAACATGGAATCACCCGGTGGTGAATCGAGGGCGACTTTATATCCGCAATGGGGAAGAAGCGGCCTGCTACGACCTGAGTTTGTAGGCAACGGGATCATTCATCGTTGTCGGCCGAACGCTCCGGTTGACGGCACGACATCATCAACGGTCGCCCGGCTGAGACCGCACGGTGAAGAACTCGCTGTAGTCTGTCTGCGTCTGCCGCGTTGATGCTGCAAACAGTGGCCCTGCAACCTCAAAAATCCCGTCGCGAAATATAGATGCAGCCGAAAACAAGCAGCAGGATCACAAACAGAGCATTGTCCCGCAGGACTGGAAGTGGATCGAATGATGCATCATCTGGTGATGCATCATCAAACTCGCCTCGGCCCTGAAATGCCCGTGCCTCGCTTCCGTCCGCTGTGTCGCGGCTCATGACCCAGGCCACGAATGCGTCCAGTTGTGACGGCTTCGGCAACAAGGTCCATGCTGGCAGAACGATGTAGTCGTACAACTGATAAACCCAGGTGGTCGATTCGGACCAGCTGCGAACCAGCTCAGGCGACGAATTCTGAACCGTATATTCCTGGACCGCCAAACGACCATTGGCAACCAATAAATTGTTTTCCAGACTCCACGAAACCGCCGAACAGACCGGCGACCCGTGATGTGACCACGGCTGCAGTTGCTTCGACCGGGCATCAAAGAGGACGAGCGTCTCCTCGTGAGTCAGCACCGCCAGACCCGAGCCATCACGAGACGCCACACACCGTCGTGGTCGTACACCATCCTCCAACTGCAGCTGCTCAATCGTCTTCAGCGTTTCACGCGCGAGAACCTCGATCGTCCCATTGCCGAGAGCGAGTACGACAAACTCGCCGGCTGCCGCGATGAGTCCGTCTGACACCACATCGAAGTCTCTCGACTGTTTCAGCGAATAGCGGCCATCGTCCGCCACCACGAGGCGGTGCAGCGCACCCGAGCCATACACGAAGAGATCGTCGCTGAGCGGATCCAGCGCGGCCACGAATCTTTCGCCAGGGTCCGGCCAGTCTTCCGGCTGGACTTCATTGAAACCATTTTTGGTTTTACCCAGCAATCCACCGCTGATTTTGCTGAAGAAGTCGGAACGCTGACGCGTTTCTTCTGACTGCCCGACGAACTCATAGATGCTGCTTCGTGCAGGCAATATCACTCGGCCGCTGCGTGAAATCAGGACGGTCGGCACGAATTCGGGGACCTGGGCCAACTCCTGACGCTCCCAGTCGTCATCTGCTGAACCGGCGATCAGTTTTGATGCGCCCTGGCCTCCAAATCGCGATTGCGCCTGGTGCAGAGCCAGTATCCGATCGTTCGGAACATCGTAGACAGGAACGAACTGAGCACTCGCACTCAGAAACATTCGTGCCAGTGCACCCATCCCACCCGGTGGCTCCCGAAACACCTCTCGCCAGGATTCAGTGTCTTTGCTCCATACCCACGTGTGCTGTTCGCCATCGATCGTAATCAGATCGGATCCCGCCTGGACGATTTCTTTGATACCTCGTTCATCGATCAGGTTCTCTTTCAGAGCGTCCCGCGTAATGCCCACGACCGTGAGCACCAGCCAGAAAACAACAACCAGTGAAAGAGCGACGATCGAATTGCGCCAGACCGCCCCGGCAACCGCTGACACGGCGTAGTAGATCATGAAGAGAAACACATAGACCGGTATGCACCACAGCAATTCATGTCGCCAAAAGCCCATGCGAATTCCGAGCAGAACCCAGATACCGACCACGAGCACAGCCGCATACAAAAGAGTGAACATGCAGCCGCCGAAGAATTTGACGACGAACAACAGACTGCGGTTCACGGGTTTACTCAGCAGGAGTGCTATTTCGCCCGATTCAAACGTGCGAGGAATTTGTCCGGCCGTCACTAACAGGCACCCAAAGACACCGAAGAATCCCAGAAACACGCTGACCACCGCAATCAGCACCTGATCGAACAGGACTTCGAACTGGTCCGGCGTGAACGGAATCGGCCCCTGAACAACCACCGTCCCGTACGTCAGGGAAATGGCAGTGCTGTCGACAATTTTGATTGCTGAAGGAAAAGCGGCCGACAACAGCAACAGGTTTCTGTGCTTTTCTTCCGACGCGGTCAGGCCGGTCCTCTCCGTCAGTTGTATGGCTTCGTCGGATAGCGAAGACTTTGTCCAGACATTCGGATCGTAGAAGTTCGGATGTTCCAGCAGTTCATTCAGCAGATTGACGAGGCGTCGTTTCTGAGGATTCGGTCCGGGTCGACGGCGTGGCCGCTTGTCCTGCTCCGGATCCTGCAATGCATGAAATTGCTTGCGCTGCTCTTCGTTCAGCAGCGACAGGAGATGGGACCGTGGATTGTTCGACTGGTCAGCAGCCTCCGTGAGTTGCGTCAACAGTCGATCGGGTCCCACAAGTTCACTGCGGCGCAGCTCAGTGGACACGCTGGTTTCCAGGCCGAATGGTGCCAGCAACAGCAGCACCGCCACGATACCAATCAGGGTGACCAGCAACACGCGAGATGCCAGGGCTTCACGGAACGAATCTTTCAGAATAGCCAGGTATGATCTCACGCCTGCTCCTCCTGAACGATCTGCAGGAACGCTTCTTCGAGAGTCAGGTCTCTTCGCTGCATGCTGAGCAGACTGATGCGTCGACCGCGCAGCGCATCGACAATCTGGTCGACCTGTTGCTGGTCGGGCACGAGAGCATGGACATCCGAAACTCCCTCCCGAACGTCTTCCACCTTCGAAATGTTGATCTCTCCGAAACAACCTTGTGCAACGGGCCAGTCAGCGTTGATTCGGAAGACCATGGGCGATTCTGCAATCGCTTCTGTCAGATGTCTGACGCTGCCCGTCTTTCGCACGGTTCCATTCGTCAGGATGGCCACGTGGTCACAGATCAGTTCAATTTCCTGCAACAGGTGACTGTTCAAAAACACACTCGTGCCATCGTTGGCCAGCCCCTGCAGGATATCTCGAATTTCCTTGCGACCGACCGGGTCCACACCATCCGTTGGTTCATCCAGAATGATCAGTTCAGGTCGATGCAACATGGCCTGAGCCAGCCCGAGGCGCTGCTGCATTCCCTTGGAGTAGCTGCTGACTCGGTCTTTCTCGCGTCCTTTGAGTCCCACTCGATCCAGCAGATCCGGGGTGCGACGGCGGACCTCGGCAACACTGAGACCGCTGAGGCAGCCGTAATATTCCAATGCGGTATTGCCGGTGAGATGCCGTGGAATACGGTGATTCTCGGGCAAATACCCAATGCGTCGCCGTGACGTGATTTTCCCGGCTGAGGTACCAAGCACGGTTGCTTCACCGGATGTCTTGCGAACGATCCCCAGCAGAATCTTTATGAGCGTCGTCTTCCCCGCACCGTTGGGGCCGAGCAGTCCATAAATACACCCGCGAGGGATCTCCAGCGACACATTTTGCAGTGCCGCAACTTTTCGTCGGCGCAGCAGCCCGGTGGAGTAGATCTTCTGAAGATCGCGAACCTGAATCACTGTTTCTGCCACAACCACCGTCGTCCCTGGCAAGTGTCACACCTGAATCGGCCGATGGTCTGATCGGCCGGCATCACGACGACGACACGGGCATTCATCGAAATTGAAGGCCGGGAAGTATCTCACAGTTTGATGACCGACGGTATTGCGTGTGTTCGCACCCGAATTGCTCCCAAATCCACCTGCGTGTGGGACTGGTTCGTCGAAGGTCCACTCTGGTTTGAGCAAATATCACAAAAGTGGCCGATTCCGCGGTCAATGCACCTGGTGCTGGTGAAATGCTGTTCACGCCGGCAATTCCATCCTGTTGATCGAAGATTTCTGAGGGGTTTTGTAACACTTGGGTCCGGCCTGCGTTTCTGAGGGTGTGACAAAGACGAACCAACGAAATCCCCCCTCAATGAAAATCGAATCAATGAAGACTCTCGCCAACGTGACTTTGATCGCTCTGGTACTGATCGGAACCTGTGTCGCCAGTGCGGAAGCTGGCAACGAGGGTCGCCACCGGGGAGGAAACGGGCGGCAGGTTCAGCGAAATAACAATCACCGTCAGCAGCACTTCAACCGCAACCACAGTGGTTCACACCAGAAGCACCACAACTTTCACGGCGGACAGAAGTTCCACGGCGGACACAATAACCACTTCCACGGTGGACACAAACACTCTCACGGCAAGGGGCACTTCCACAACGAACACCAGAATTTCCACGGTGGAAACCATGGCTTTGACAAAGGAAACGCTCACGTCAACGGTTGATGGACCAGAACCCTGGCAAAAACTGAACGATGACCGAACTCAACTTAAAGCGGCTGCGATTCTTTCAGAATCGCAGCCGTCCACTCTTGCGCGCGGGCTTACATTCGAAGCGGCAACCTGACACCCGGCACATCACAAACGGACGCGGCGGCCTGTCAGCGGCGACGAGGCTCGAGCGCCGTTCGATCGACAGTATAATGGACGCCCACCGCCGCTCCGCTGAGTTCATTAACCAGTGGCGCGGTCTTTTGGTTTCAACCGTTCCCGCAGTGAACGAAGCCCTGGCGGCGAATTCACCGGAGCACCGACCATGAGTGACAAAACGCACGGGGTCGTTTTCGAGGCGACTCAGAAAGACGCCGTCGACTTCTTCCAATCACTGAATCATTCGACGTTCCTGCGACTGACGGCGCTCGACTCAAATGGCCTCTGGGGAATCTACACCGAAGGCTGGCCGGGAGACCAGAAGACACTCGACGAAATCGCACTTTCGGCGTCCCTCGTGCTCAACACAAGTCTGCGTTATCGGTACGTCGACGATGCAGGATCGCTTTGTGATCTATTCGAGAACGGTCTGAGGACCCGATCCCAGGATCCTGATGATCCATCCGTGCCACGTTTTTCCGGCGATGTATTTAAAGCGTTCGGTCGGACGCGCGCCCTGCACGACGTCGTCGAAGTCGCCTTCGCATGGGGTGGGAACGAGGACTGGCTGCTGGAAAATGACTGGAATCAGAATCGGTAAACGGCAATGGATGATCAGTTTTCTGTCGAACCAAACCAGGCCAGCAAATCGGCTGCCTCCTGAGCCGTTTGATCGCTGAGAATCCCCTCCGGCATCAGCGATTTTGCGCTCTTTTGCATTGTGTCGACCTCGGGCTTCGCGATGCGAACATTTTTGCGGTCGGCCGTTTGCAGCACAACACACTCATTGTCCTGACTGACAAGCAACCCGCTGTGGACCTTTCCTGCTTCCGTGACAACAACCCACGTCGCGAACGGCTCGTCTACCTTAAGCGAAGGTTTGAGGATGTGCGTCAGCATCTCCGAGCGACGTGTGTACTTTTTGCGGATATCCGTCAGCGTGGGACCGGTTGATTTCATTGCATCATTCAGATCGTGACAGTTTCGACACCGAGCTCCGTCGCTGTAGTAGATCAGTCGGCCGCGGCTGGCATCGCCATCGAGCGACAGCACTGACTGCGGATCAACATTCCGACCAAGCGTCTGACGTCGCAACTTTTCCGGAATGAAAGACTCGAACAGTCCGCGGACATCGCGATTGTTCGAGTCGTACGCTCGTGCAGGGCTGGCCGCGGAGACCGCTCCGCGATGCATCGCCACTGCAAGTGCCAGAGCCCCCTCCGTGGATTCAAGCAGTTCATCGGCCGCCTGCTCACGGATCCGGGAGCCGCCTTCTGAACCGAGCTCCGCCAGGTGATGTTGATCACGCGACCCGTCCTGAACAGGCGCTGAATCCTGATCGTCGTCGGTGTGGGGCATCGACCTGATCCACTGTTCAACCAAAGCCACTCCCGCCCCGTCCACCACGCGCGAGCCAATGTAAGGCATTCTCGCATAACCAAGCTTCGCCATCCGATACAGGAGGACCGAGCGGTAAGGATCACCGGGCACGATCAGCTTCGCATTCCTGAGTCCAAATGTGCCGATTCCGGTGCCCTTATTTGTCCGCAGTTCTTCGAAGGGCAGGTCCCGTCGAAGGTAGAATGAGACAATCGCGTTGCCTTTTGGGTGGTGGCATGAACTGCAGTTCCCGTGCAGGTAGGACCGCGCTCGATCGTCAAGACTCCGGCTTTCATCGTGCGGATCAACGAGTCTTGCCGGACTGTCGCCTGCAGGCTGTCGATTTCCTGCGATGACTTTTTGCGAAACGAGCCGCCTGAACTGATCGGAACGGCTGCCGCTCGAGCCCGACCGGACAATGTTGAGCTGGTTGGGCTCGAATCCCAAAACATAGCCTGCCCCCGCGTTGTGACACAAACGGCACTCATTTTCAGCCGACACGTGCCATGTCCGCTCATCGGTTTCAGAGTCGCCGGCAGCTGTCGGATCGAGATTAAGGTTCAGCTGGCGGTCAGCCCCGGCAGCATCGACGAGAACCGCGTCTGTTTTTGTATCGTCCCACACGTAACTGTACGGGTGCCATCGGCCATTTTCGTAGTGCAGAACCTGAGTTTCCAGAGGAAGCGGCCGCCCCGACTCATCGCCTTCCGGCAACGTCAGATGTTTGACGAAAACCGTGCCTTCGGGGTACGCAGCCATCTGCTTTTCTGCCGCAAGTGTGATTGTCCCTGTGTCAGGAATGGCGACCCATCGCTGTGCGACGGCGCCATCCATCCAGCGTTCGACGATGACATCATAGGGGACGACACCGGGAGCCGGGACCATTGTCTCCGGCGATGTGAACAGACCGGTTTCGCTCAGCTGTCGCGGAAAATCGGCCGACGTATCTTCGAGGCCCGACGGAACCAACTGATAAATCCGACCGGTAAAATCGTAGTCCAGAACAAAAAGCTCTCCAGCCGAGCCCTCCGCAAAAGCAATGATGCGTTGATCGGTATCGACCAGCGTCGTGTGCGTGTAAGAGTCCCCGCCGTCTGATTTGAGGCCCCAGATCGTGCCGGTGATGTAGTCGCCATAGACAAACGTGCCGTCAAGTTCGGGCAGCATCGCTCCACGGTACACGGGGCCACCGATGACCGAGTTGGCTTCGGTATGCGAGTGATCCTTGACCGGCGGACGAATTGGAGTTGGTCCCTGTTTGACTTCGCTCCGCAGCACCGCCCGCCCCTCCATGATCGGCCAGCCGCAGTTGCCGCCGCGGACGATTCGGTGAACCATTTCCCAGGACTCCCAGCCGTTGTCCGCAGCCAACATAAGACCCGTCTTTTTGTCGATTGCAAACTTCCATGGATTCCGCAGTCCGTACGCCCAGATCTCCGGTCGGGCACCCTCGAGATCGACAAACGGATTGTCCGGTGGCACTGAGTAATTCTTTCCGGCATCCTTTTTTTGAACATCGATCCTTAACACGCAGCCAAAGAGGTTGGACACGTCCTGTGCCGCTGTTCGACCGTCCGGAGGATTCGGTCCCGAGCCGTCGCCTGTCGAGATGTACAGCATTCCGTCAGTCCCGAACTGCAGGCAACCGCCATTGTGTCCACCGGCTGGCCAGGTGAGGATGACTTCTTCACTCTGCGAATCTGCCTCGACTCCTTCCACATGAAACCGCGAAACATAAGACAAGTCACCTTTCGAATAGCACACAAACAGTTGCCAACCGGAACCACTCTGCCAATACGACGTGGCGTGCCATATCATGGCCTCGTCGATCGTCAACAGCAGGTCTTTCTGCTGAGTCTTCGCATTCTTCACAAACGTGTAGACATGGCCGCCAATCTCGCTGATCAGCATTCGCCCGTCCGGCAGTTCTTCGAGGCTTGTTGGGTTGGTAAACGTGAGCTGCGGAAATGCGGGCTGAATGGCATAGGCAGCAGGCGGATCAGGCGTTCCACGAATGTTCGAGGTGGTCCACGATGGTCGAGGATCTTCGCCTGCCGGGAGCTGGTGCGAAGACAGGCCCGCCACGCAGCACAACATCACTCCACTCAGCCTCAACCCTCGTCTGCCCAAAAATCGCATTCGAATTTTCCTCGGTCCACTGGTTCTTTGTTACAGGAAGAGTTCTACAGCGTATTACGCTGATTTGTGGCCGCGGTGGAGGTTCCAGAGCCCATATTCCATTGCTCCCGCGAGCCACAACCCGCCACGACATTTCGAAAACTGCTCTAACACGCTGCTTCCTGCATCTCGAAGCATAACGCGACATCCTGACTGAACACCACGCGTGCGGTTGCCGGGCCCGCGGTGCGCAATGAAAAACGTCCCGGGCATCAGGTGATGCCGGGACGTCCATGCTGACGGTGTTACTTCTTCGGAATCTTCAGCTCTTCCAGCCTGGCGGCAATATCTGCGCCGTGGCTGGCGGTTTTCACTTTCCTGTCGATGTGTTTGAGTTTCCCATCGTCACCAATGATGAACGTCCATCGTTCCGGAAGGTCGCGACCTTCATGCACCACACCATACGCTTTGGCAACTTCCTTGTCGGGGTCACTGAGGATCGGATAGTCCAATTCCAGTTTCTTTGCAAATTCTGTGTTCACTTTCAGGTCGTCACAACTCGCAGTGAAATAGGCCACTTTGAATTCGCGGATGGCTTCGCCGTTCTCACGGAACGACAGACACTCTTTGGTTCAGCCACCGGTAAACGCTTTCGGATACCACGCCACCACGACGGCCTGCTTACCCTTAAAATCAGCAAGCTTGTAAGTCTTCCCGTCACTGCCTGTCAGTGTGAAATCAGGAGCATCGTCTCCTGCCTTCAAGTCCGCTGCACGGGACATGTTCATTCCTCCGGTTAATAGCGTTGCCACAAGACCCAGTGCGCCTAAACGTTTCATCATGGACTTTCCCTTCATCAAAGAAGACGGCTCCGTGAAAGTGCCGTGCGAGTGTAACGACCCCCATTGTTGCCTAAGTCGCACCGCATCTGCCATACTTCATTGAAGAATCGCATTGCAGTTTTCCCAAACCATCCGGAGCAGGTTGAATCGCCAAAAAGGTTCCGTGTGGGCATGCATCTCGAACGTCAGGCTGTCGACAGGCGAGCTCACTTTTCGTTGACATCGGACTTGATGACAAGCGACTGTTGGGGGACCGGGACTTGGTCGTAGCGCAGGTCACCGCCGATCAGTCGCATCAGTGTTCTCGGGCCACCTGTCGCTGGTGGTGCGAACAGGAAATCCGACCTGGGAACTGGAAAATCGGGAACCTGCTGTTGTGTCTGTTCGAACATCGCCAGCAGCCGTTTCACCACATTGGAATTCTGATCGGCCACATCATGTTGTTCACCGCGATCTGATTCCAGATCGAACAGCATATGGCCCGCGGGTCGTCGCCGGAGATCAAGCCCGGATGTTGAGTCGGTTTCGGCTGCTCGTACGCCGCCAGCAGTGTAACACCATCCGGTCCGCGCGGATCGACGCAGCTGGCGAGCTCATCGCGTGAAAGGCTGCTCAGACGCAGTCGTCCCGGACTGCGAACGTGCAACTTCCATTTGCCCGCACGAATACAGGCCAGGGACTCACCCTGCATTCCGAAGGCGGCTGCATGCGGACTGAAAGTGCTGTTGTCCTGCAGCAGTGGCATGATGTCTCGACCATCGATCACTCGATCAGTCGGTGGTGCCACGCCGACGAGTTCGCAGATCGTGGGCAGGTGCCGTGCTCGGAACCGTTTCGTTCATGGCTCCCGAACAGTCTCTGGACGCTCACGCCGCCGACACTCGAGCCGACATCGACAGCCTCGGCTGCACGCTGTACTACCTGCTGATCGGCGAATCTCCGTACAAAGGCGACACGATTTTTCAGGTTTTCATGGGGCCTCGAGAAGGAGCGACCGCCACGCTCCGTACCAAACGCCCCGACGTGCCCAAGAACGTCGACGCGACGTGTCAGAAGATGCTCGCCAGGAAACCGGACGACCGTTACCAGTCGATGAGTGAGTTGATTGCGGCCATGGAGGACTGCGACATCGCGGCACCGGCACAGCGGCCACACGAAACAACATCGACGAAGACACGCGTCAATAAATCCGAATCCCTTTCAGCAACCACCGTTGAGTTGCCATCAGCGGGAAAGCAACGAAACCATCACGTTCTCCGGAGACTTCTGGGAACGGCGTTTGTCCTGGCAGCCTTGTTTGGCGGCTTCCAAGTGCCGAAGGAGACAGCGCAGTCTGAGACGAATGATGCGAGCACAAAGCAGCCCGAGCCTCAGCCGAACCCCAGCCAGAACAACTGAAGCGACTTGTCGCGTATGTCGAGCGCCGGTCCTGCGTCCGAGCGCCTATGGTTGCCGATGCCAGGGTGCATCGTTCGATGGAGGTGGCTCTCACGAACCCTGATGCTTCCCTTCTCCCGTCGCCGGGAGAAGGTGGCCGGTGGCCCGGATGAGGGTGGCTTTCCCTCCACGGTCCTCATCACTTCAGTGGCTGGCCGCGAAAACTTGTGTCGAGCCCCGGCGAGGGGGTGGTGACTGTGTACGCAGAACGACAGCCGCTCATCCGCCCTGACGGGCAGACTCCTGTTTTTGCCCAGTCGCATAAATGACTCGTTTGTCTCGACCTGATAGACTGTTTCCGCTGACTCGTTTCCCTTTTTCTGAACCACACCATGACCGGTCACCTCGCATGAACGCCAAAGACGCCATTCGCTCGTCTGCTAATCTCAGCTCGATGGTCCTCAAGACATACGTCAGTGATCTCGATGACGCTGATCTCATGCGTCGGCCGGGCGACGGATGTAATCATCTGGCCTGGCAGTTGGGCCACCTGATCTCTTCAGAGGTTCAGCTGCTGGAAAATGTCGCCCCTGGGAAAGGACTAAAGTTGCCTAAAGGCTTCGCCGATGCCCACTCGAAAGAGGCCTGCAACAGCGACGCGGCCGCGGATTTTCACGATAAGCAAACGTACGTCGAACTGTTCGATAACGTTCGAGCGGCGTCACTGCATGTACTTGATTCCTGTGCTGAATCCGACTTTGACAACCCGGCACCGGAAGACTTTCGCGCATTCTGCCCGACAATGGGTGACATGTTCACGCTGATCGCCACTCACCCCATGATGCACGCCGGCCAGTTCGTCATCGTCCGCCGACAGCTCGGAAAACCGATCCTGATGTAACGCCCCGGCAAACGAGGCAGTCCGAGATCCATCTCGTTCGCTGACTCAATTCTTTGGTCGTCCACTGTAAATACCAGCAAAGCCCGGTGATCTCCCAGCCTGCTTCGACTCTGCCGATTGCCAAAATACAATCGGCTCGTTTTCTCACAGATCCGTAACCGCACCCATTCTGCAGGAGCTGGTCGAATCTTGTTGCTATTTTGAGCCATTGCGGGTAGCGTCACCGGATCTGACTTTGATTGCGTCTCATTGAGTCGTGCAAACGACAATGTGTGGGGCACAAGCATTCCTGAAGACATTTCCGTCCGCTCTCGAGTTCTCCTGCAGCATACCTGTGTTTCGGTTTTCAAATTCAGCGTTTTTAGAGGCTGCCGTGTGGCAGCAAGATCGGTATTTGGGTAGCTGAAAAGCTCAAGGGTTTTGTGAATGAGTAAGAACATTTTTGTCGGGAGCCTTGCATGGGCGACCACGTCCGAAGGACTTGAACAGGCATTTGGTCAGTACGGGGTTGTTACCTCTGCTAAGGTCATCAGTGACCGTGAGACCGGACGATCCAAGGGTTTTGCGTTCGTTGAGATGGACTCCGGTGGCGACGAAGCCATCGAAGCTCTGAACGGCTCAGACATGGACGGTCGTCAGATCGTTGTGAACGAAGCTCGTCCTCGTGAAGAGCGAAGTGGTGGTGGTGGTGGCGGTCGTGGAGGATACGGCGGCGGTGGCGGCGGTGGCGGCGGCGGTGGACGTGATCGTTACTAAGCCGCTTTGGGACGGATTCTGATCAAACGACGTTGCTGCCGATTCGGGACAATGTCGTCGACGCAAAGGGTGGTGAACCAGCACGGTTGATCACCCTTATTTCTTGCGCCCATTGCAGCTCTGTCTGCCGACGTCAAGAACGCTGCCCAAGGAATTCAGATTCCCACTGACGGGTTCGAATTCCGGGCGATTAACGGGACCAACCTACGTTCAGTCGCCCAGGTTGTGCCACAGAATGCGGCGCGTCGGTTGGCCGTGGAAACCAGCGACTCGGTTTTTGTGTCCACGATGCACCAGCGAAGACCGCGTCAAACACAGAGAGTGCCGTCGCACATTTTTGTGCGAAGAAGAACACGTGCTGCACGCGGCTGTCGTCGGGTGACAGAATTACTGTGACGACGAGGATGTAATGTGTATCACCAATGGATCGAGCGACGGTGGCGCACATGCTGCGATGGCTCAGGCAGCTTCCTGTTGCCCGTCCGATTCGGCGATTGTGCCCTCCCTGAGTCGCAACGACCGGTGAGCATGTTTCGCTGCAAACTGGTCATGCGTGACCATGATGATAGAACGACCTTCGCTATGGAACTCGGACAACAGATTCATGACCTGTTCTCGCGAATCCGGGTCGAGATTTCCAGTCGGTTCGTCGGCAAGGATGACCTGTGGATCGTTGGCCAGGGTTCGCGCGAGGGCGACTCGCTGCTGCTGGCCCTGGCTAAGTTCTTTGGGCAGGTGGTGCACGCGGTCCGACAAGCCGACCCGGTCCAGAAGTTCGCGGGCTCCTTCGCGCTGAACGGAGGCGGATTCACCGGCGAGACTCAGCGGGACCTGCACATTCTCGATCGCTGATAACCACGGCAACAGGTTGAACGATTGAAAGACAAATCCCAGACTCTTCAACCGCAGCTTTGTCCGTTCCGCAAGCGACATGTCATACAGCGGCTCGCCTGCAAACCAGATGTCGCCTGAAGTTGGAGCCATCATGCCTCCCAGAATTGACAGCATCGTCGTCTTTCCGCTGCCGCTCGGGCCGACAAGTGCGATGAATTCGTTGTCGTCGATCGCCAGCGACGTTGCATTCAGAGCGTTGACTACCTGGCCTCGGAGTTCATAACTTTTAGTCACGTTTTTGAGAAGAAACATGGTTCAGACTCCTTGATTGATTGAGGACTTCCTCGTGGACCGCGGGAGTTGGGGCGTCCGGGCCACGTCATCGGAAAGTAACGGCGACCTCAGTCATTGAAGCAAAGGCAGGGGTCGAGTCGTGCGGCTCGACGTGCCGGGAGATAACTGGCGACAACGGCAATGATCGTGGCCGTTGCCATTCCCACTCCGCAGAGATGAGGCATCGGCTGAACACTGACGCCGACGAGCTGCGGTCCCAGAAACATTGCCAGGATCGTCCCGACAGCAAAACCAAGGCCTCCACCGGCAACACCCAGAATCGCCGCTTTACCGAGGAACATTCGAGTGACGTAACCCTGCGTGGCTCCGAGTGCCATCAATGTGCCGATTTCACGGCGACGCTCGGCGACGTTTGCGTACATCACGCTGGCGATACTTGCACCAGCCACCAGCAGAAGAATGCCAAAGAAGACCCATGACAGGCGAGACATCAGGCCGTTGACCGCAATCTGAGCCTCCACGACCTGGGCGATCGTGACGATTCGTGTATTTGGCAACTCCGCTGAAAGGTCTGCGATCAGACTTCCAGCCGCATCTTCACAACAGGCCATGATTTCGATGACGTTGACCACGGGTCCGGAATCGCTGAGCCGTTGCACACTGTGCAGGTGCGCAAACAGACGCGAATCATCAATCGTGCCGGTTGGCGGCAGTACCGACCACACCTGAAACGTTTCACCGAGCAGCGTCAGGTCATCTCCCACTGCTGCACCCAGTTGAGTGGCGATATCCGCTCCGAGAATCAACTCATCTTCGCCGAGAGACTGCACAGTCCGCTGCGTGGCCAGCGATGTTGGATCGCTTTCACCACTGGTGTCAGTAACCGCTTTCTTACAGCAACCTCGATCAGTTCCCACAGAGTCAGTGAGGAAGGTCATGCCCTGCCATGCGGCCTTGGTCTCAAAGTCGGAACGCGGCAGAATCCCAGTGAGTGTGACAGGAATGGAATCGACTTCTGCGGCCACACACAGTTTTGGTGCCAGGTGTTCTACGCCGGCCATTTTGGCCAACGCCAGTTGGGTGACGTATGCTTCAGGGATCGTCTGGCCGTGCATGTCGGCCGCGTAATAGTCCTGAAGAGAGACTGACGCAGGCAGAACCAACACATTGGCTCCCAGCGACTGCATGTCACCAGCAATCTTTTCTTCAGAGAAAACAGTAATACTCTGAATGGCAACCAGAGCCGTCACGCCCAACGCAACCGCCGCAAGACTCGTGACTAATGGCGTAGGACGCTGCCACATTTCTTTCCAAATGAGATGTCGAAGCTGCATGGAATCCATTCCTCTGATGAACCTGGATGAGACGTTTGTAAACAGAGCATGGAGCGCGTCTGACACTGGCTCAATGCTGTTCGTTTTCGGTTCCTACCGTCGTGTGGACCGCCGGCCAGTGGTCGCTCTGTGATGTCTGCAGTTCTTGTCGTCACAACATTTTCCAGCTGCGGCCAGCTTTTGAGCCAGCACATCAAGAGACACGTTCGCATCAAAGGTGCCCAGCATCACGCCCGGAGGAGCCATGAAGGCCACCGTTTGAGAGGGCTGATCCGTACTCACACGAAGTTGCCGAAGAAACTTTGCTTCAACGGGGTCGCTGGATGAGACCATCACGATTTCGGTGCGGTTGCTGAATAATTTGTCCTGCACGAACTCCTGCACTCCCGCAGGCACCGCTGCACTCGCCTTCGGCTGAACGCACAGGAGAACGAGCTTCTTCTCCTGCAGTGCTTTCAGGCATTTTGCCTGTCCTCGCGAGACGAATGAGGCAGCCAATTGCTTATTGGTCACCTGTCGTGGAAAGACACTGCATACAGCGCCATTGGGAGCAAGCACCGCGACGGCGGGCAATGGCAGACGCGTGGCGTCGAATTGTTTCACCAGTGCCTGTTGAGTGCGATCGCCGACCTGGACCGGGACGACAACCGCATCTTGACGTGCTGCCAGTGTCGATTTCAGCACACCATACATATTTCCGGTAGCCGCGTCATTGCCGCGGTAGAACATGATCAACGCAAACTGCCCGTTTCGGCCGGCTTCGCTGATCACCTGCTGACCGGACTCGGTCGCGTGCGCCGCTGGGAGTGCTGAAAGTACTGCGCTGAGCAGCATGCAGAACGGTACGGAGGCCCTGACATTCCGTGTCATCGCGAATCCCTTTTCTTATCAGGAGTGTATGAATTGGCTTGCGGTTCATAGATGTTGTGAACTTCGCCCCGGAGGATTGCAAAACAAGTGCGGTGGCTGCAAATGTTCGCATCGTCCTCTTTCGAATCGTCGGCATGGCTATGGGGGTCACACAGGATTCGCGCACGACACCTGTTGCCCCGGAGTGACATAACGAGTCGCAGAATCGCCCGTTCATGATCAGGGACTGCTGACAAATCGTCGTAACTCGACACACGTCGCAATAACGTTGGCTGGATCCTCACCGTTCGGTGACAGACTATTGAGATCGCACTGACGGCCACCGCGCGGGGCGTCGATGCCTGTTGTTGTTGCTCCGACGGAATCCCGCATCATGGTCGATTCATCAACCCGCTCCCCAGGAGAAGGCATCGAGACACGATAGCATCAGGTGCAGACGGATTTCGAAATCTTGCAGCAGCCGCGCCTGCGTTCAACTGCTGATTTATCCCTCGTCGTCCCGTTGTCTCAGTCAGAGCGGGGTAAGGCCTTTTGATGAGGACACCCCGGTGGGAATGGAACGCGTACCCAGAGAAGCCTTCGGCAATTGGAGCGGAATAGTCTGATGGAGACTGAAGTCCGCTGCCGAGTCGCACCGAATGAATGGAGCCACGACGGGATATCCGCAAAACTTCGCGTGACCACGACACTCCGGAGAGCCCTCAAACTCTTCGCAGACGGAACAGTCGCCGAATACGCATATGAAGATTAGCTCAGTCCATCTCGGCTGCAGGACACATGGCAAGACAATCACGGTGGAACGGACCCCAGTACCCAGGAATCCGCGACAGGATCCTTGCACCGATTTACGAGCAGTCTTCTTTGCCCTCGTCTGACATTGCGGTTCTACACAACGTTCAGAATCGCTGCTGGCGGCGCCGACAATGTCAGAACGCGCGGTGCGACAACGAATTCAGACGAAGGGGAACCTGTTTCGTCCACTTGTGTTTCACTTTTGTTCCAGCCGTGATGTCCAGCCGGTCCTCCTGAGGACTCAGGCAGATTCTACGGATGCGATATTTACCGCCGTCACCGAATTTACCGCCGTCACTTATCATGTCGATTTCGAATTCCCCGATCAGACCGAAACATTCACCGGACTGCACGTCCCAAAACCCCAGCCGGCCCGTTCCGCCGCCGCTTATGAGGCGTGAGTTGTCGTGTGAGAAAGCAAAAGCCCGTACGGCATAATTATGGCCTATCAATCTGTGAACCAACTGACCTGTCGATAATTCCCTCAATTGGGCCGAGCCGTCTTTAAAACCTGAGACCAACCATCGACTGTCACTTGAAAATGCCACGCCATAAACATCACCCACATTCTGTATCATGTGTCTTTGTTGGAGTGACTTTCGATCGAACAACGCAAGCCGATCCCTTGCTAACACCAACGTCTGTTCATCGGGAGAGAGAAACAGCTTGAGGTGGTGACGGTTTCAGGGACACCTGACTCTCTTATTCTGTACGTCAGGAAAGGACGTCAGAATGGTACGAAAA